>NZ_CACSIH010000114.1:0-52328 GCF_902705805.1 Alteromonas alvinellae
TTTTAGAGGGGAAAATCCCTAGAACCCCATGTTGGTTGAAAGTTAACATATTAATAACATCAGGCAGCGGTATGACAGACATCTATTTAGTGCGACATGGTCAAGCGTCTTTTGGCAAAGCGAACTATGACAAACTTAGTGAACTGGGTGGGCAACAGGCCATTTGGCTTGGTGACTATTTCAAGCATCGCAATGTTGAATTTGATGCAGTTTTCTCTGGCGACATGGTTAGGCATCACGAAACCAAAGAAGGTATTGCCTCGGGTATTGCTACTGAAAACTATACGCTACCTGAAGTTACGGTGAATAGCGCCCTGAATGAATTCAATTTTCAGGCAGTGGCTACCGCCTATTTAACACGCTACCCAGAAGCAAAAGTACCTGAAGGTGCTTCGCCTTCTGAATATTACCGATTGCTAAAAAAAGCAATGCTTGCCTGGTCGCAAGACGAGTTGGCGCATGAACTCCTTGATGAAACATGGGGTCAGTTCGAAGATAGAGTTCACAGTATGCTCACGCATCTTCAAAGTATAGATGCGAAGCGCGTACTTGTTGTGAGCTCGGGCGGCGCAATTGCCATGATGCTTAAACATATTCTTGGCTACGATGCGGCTACCGTTGTAAATATGAATTTGCAGATCCGAAATGCCAGTTTTTCTCAATGCTTTGCCAATGCGCGAGGCGTTTACCTTAATAACTTCAACAGCGTACCTCACCTGGATGTGATTGACAGGTTACACGCCATTACCTACAGCTAAATGGGGCAGTTATGAACTTTGAATATAATGAAAAGACCCAAGCACTTTTAGAAAAACTAAAAGCGTTTATGAAAGAAGAAGTGTATCCAATTGAAAAGGAATACATTCACGCCGTAGAAAATGGCTCTGCCAACAATGGCGAAGGCCGTTGGAAAACGCCTGAAATGATGCATACATTGAAAAAGCGTGCAAAAGAAGCGGGTCTTTGGAATCTATTTTTACCTGAAGAATATAAGCCATATGGCGCGGGCTTGACTAACGCAGAGTATGCACCACTTTGTGAAGAAATGGGCAGAGTTTTGTTTAGCTCTGAAATCTTCAACTGTAGTGCGCCAGATACCGGCAATATGGAAGTGCTGGCGAAATACGGTAACGAGAGTCAGAAAAAGCAGTGGTTAGAGCCTCTCTTAAACGGGGAAATACGCTCAGCCTTTGCTATGACAGAGCCTGCCGTGGCATCAAGTGACGCGACAAACATCGAAACTTCCATTAAGCGCGATGGTGATGAATACGTTATCAACGGCCGTAAGTGGTACACCAGCGGTGCTATGAATGAAAACTGTAAGATTATGGTTGTAATGGGCAAAACTGATTTCGATGCGCCTCGTCACCAGCAGCAGTCTCAAATCTTAGTTCCTATGGACACCAAGGGTGTAACTATTGTTCGCCCAATGGCAGCAATGGGCTATTACGACGAGCCTATTGGTCATGCTGAAGTCTTGTTTGAAAACGTACGTGTACCGGCAGAAAACTTACTGCTTGGTGAAGGGCGTGGTTTTGAAATCGCACAAGGGCGCTTAGGCCCGGGCCGTATTCACCATTGTATGCGCCTTATTGGCTGTGCACAGCGCGCGCTCGATATGGCCTGTGAACGAGTTGAAAGCCGAGTGGCGTTTGGCAAACCGTTGTCAAAACAGCAATCGGTTAGAGAAAGCATTGCGCAGATGCACTGTGATATTGAACAGGCGCGTCTGCTTACGTTGAAAGCGGCTGATAAGATGGATCGCTATGGCAACAAAGTATCGCGCGACCTTATCGCTGCTATCAAGATAGTTGCACCTACTATGGCCTGTAACGTTATCGACCAAGCCATTCAGATGCACGGCGCTGCAGGTACAAGCCAAGATTTCGTATTGTCTGCAATGTACGCTTATGCGCGTACTATCAAGCTGGCAGATGGCCCTGATCAGGTTCACATGATGCAGTTAGGTCGTAGTCTTATTGCTGAAAAAGCAGTCGCTGAATAAGTCAGTGTTGTAAATAAACAATACAAAAAATTACGGGTAAGGAGTGAACGTGTCTAAAGACAATGCGAAAGCCCCACATGTCATAGATTTAGCAGTGCTGAATTCGTATTTATCTTCTGCGTGCCCCAGTGTTGGGAAGGTAAAAAGTGCCGAGAAATTTGCAGGTGGGCAATCGAACCCGACGTTTAAGCTTACTACGGATAACGGCGTCTACGTGTTACGCCGTCAACCTCCGGGTAAGTTACTGAAATCGGCCCATGCAGTTGACCGAGAATTTCGCGTTATCAATGCGTTGCAGGGCTCAGAAGTGCCTGTGCCCAAAGCGTACCATTTATGTGAAGATGCCAGCATAATCGGTAGCATGTTTTACATTATGGCCTATGTTGAAGGTGACATTTTTTGGAATAGTGCACTGCCTGAAATAGCGTCTTCTGCTACTCGTGGTGCCATGTATGATGAAATGAACCGGGTGCTTGCAGCGCTTCACAGTGTAGATATTGAAAGCGCAGGCTTACGCGATTATGGAAAGCCTGGCAGCTACTTTGAACGTCAGCTAAGCAGGTGGACAAAGCAGTATAGAGCGTCAGAACTTGAGCATGTTGAAGAAATTGAAAGTCTTATTCAGTATCTTGAGGCCAACCTGCCAAAAGATGATGGTCAAGTCTCGTTGGTCCATGGCGACTTTCGTTTAGACAATATGATGTTTGATATGTCTGACCCTAAAAAACCAAGCGTAGTCGCGGTGCTTGATTGGGAATTATCAACGTTGGGGCATCCGTATGCCGATTTGGCTTACCAATGTATGCAGTTGCGCCTTCCCTCTGACATTGCGCACGCAGCTGGGTTAGGTGGTTTAGACAGAGAGCAGTTAGGCATTCCAAGTGAACAAGAATATATCAATGCGTATTGCGAGCGAAGAGGTATTGATAGCATTAGCAACTGGACGTTTTACCTCGCATTTAGTTTTTTCCGTTTAGCCGCTATTTTACAAGGCGTGGTAAAACGTGCACACGATGGCAATGCGTCAAGCGAGAAGGCTATGCAATTAGGCGCAATGGTGCGACCTCTGGCGCAAATTGCAAACCAAACCATTCACCAAAGCGAATAAACGCCATATAACGTATTTAATGACATGTCATGCTATCAATAGCGTGCTCGTCGAACAAAGCAACTGGAGACAGTATGAAAGCAATTGTATGCGAATCTTTTGGACCACTTGAAGAACTTCAATTTAAAGACGTTGCAGACCCACAAGTAAAAAAAGGGCATGTAGTCGTAAATGTTGAAGCCGCAGGGGTGAACTTTCCAGACGGACTATTGGTGCAAGGTCTGTATCAAATGCAGCCAGACTTCCCGTTTATTCCTGGCAATGAAGTGGCAGGCACCATATCTGAAGTAGGTGAGGGCGTAAGCCATTTAAAAGAAGGGCAACGAGTTATTGCGTTGTCTAACTTAGGTGGTTACGCAGAAAAAGCGCTGATCCCTGCCACTCATGTTATGCCGTTACCTGATCCCATCCATGTTAATGAGGGGGCTGCTCTTGTAACTGCGCATGCGACAGCACATCACGCGTTAAAGCAGCGCGCAAAACTGCAGCCAGGCGAAACACTGGTTGTAACCGGCGCAGCGGGTGGTACTGGCTTAGCAGCAGTGCAAATAGGCAAGATTATGGGCGCTAAAGTTATTGCAGTTTGCTCAACAGAAGAAAAGCTGGCGCTTGCTAAAGAGTATGGCGCAGACGTTTTAATTAACTACAAAGAAAAAGATCTCAAAGAAACGCTGAAAGAAGTCACAGGCGGCAAAGGTGTCGATGTAGTTTATGAATGCGTTGGCGGTGACACATTCCACGCTTGCAGCCGCAGTATGGCATGGGAAGGTCGTTTACTTGTGGTTGGCTTTGCTGGCGGTGAGATCCCGAAATTCCCGGTTAATTTAGCGCTGGTAAAAGGCTATTCGGTTATGGGCGTATTTTGGGGCTCGTTTACTCAGCACGATCCAAAAGGCTTTGCGGAAAATATGCAAGAGCTTTTAACTTGGTATGTGCAAGGTAAGGTGAAGGTGGTCGTAGATGAAGCATTACCCTTAGAACAAGCAACGAAAGCCATGGCCAAGGTAATGAACCGGGAAGTGAAAGGTAAGATGGTGCTTGTGCCCTGATCCTACAAGCCTGACACGTGGGTAACTTAACAATAAAGCCTGAACAATCGATGTTCAGGCTTTTCTTGTTAACAGTGGGTTATTCCATAAGCCACATTCGGGCGCTTCTTCCTGGTACATAGAACTTGTGCCACTGAGTTGTAATATATTGCACATCATTACTTAACGTATCGCGGTAATTTCTATACCACCACAAATTGTCCGTAGATGTATCTACCCATATATCTTGGCCGTCTGCGCATTTATTAATACCCACAACGCCTTGATGGTCACGCTTGAAGAAAATAACGCAGTCATTATGACTTACCACTTGCATGCCACTGCCCTGAACTCCGTTATGGAATTTAACCATACCCTTGATGTCATCACGCTTGTACAAATCTACCCAACGATTATCACCACTTTCATTGTTATCTGAGTACAGTAATGGAACACCACCGTCACGGCCTAGTACATAGGCATTTGCCAAATGTTCGTCGGTAGGGTCAAGTAACTGGTAGCGGAAGCCGTCGTTTAGCGGGATGTCGTGGGTAATACTAAATGTGATGGCCTTGTCGCCTGATAAAGCCTGACCGTACGCACCTGGGTCAACTAAGGCATTCATCGAACCACCGAAGCTAAATGCACTACGTATTTGCGCGAAAAGCGGGAAATCGTAGGCCGAGTGACCTGTTGCTGATAAATAAGGTGCAAGGAAGTTATCATACTCACTAGAGCCTGCACCGCCCGTGGTAATTATTTCTCCGAAAACATGCACGCCGTTTTTTATATTGCTGTCGAACACCGCGTTAATATGATAGTTGGTCATGTGCTTTGCAGCATCAACGCGGAACCCGGTTACACCCATGTCTTTTAACGCCTGAAGATACGCTTTTTGCTGAGCTACTACCCAATTATTGGGGTCTAGGTCGGGCAAGCCAGGATCTGGCGCGGCGCCGCATAATCTATTGTACTGAACATCGCCCACGTCGCTGTAGTTACTAATGCACTTAGGGCCACCTTGATCATACGTACCGTGGAAGTCACCACCGCCCAAAAGGCCGCTACTTACATCACCAAATAATGTGATGCCATTGTAGTATCCCTGATTTGATGAGTATTGCTGTAGTACTTCACTTCCGGGGTAGTTTAAGTCTGAACGTTTCCATGCTTCGTTCGCCATATGATTAAAGACAATATCCGCATAGGTCTCTACACCTTTGGCATTTAATGCATTAACCATCGCTTGAAAGTCAGCAGTGTCACCAAGTGGGTTATCAATAACTCGATAGTCCTGTGGTTGATATCGCGCCCACCACTGATCACCTGTCGATTTATAAGCAGGCGAAACAAGTACTTTGGTGTAACCAAGATCCGCAATTTCCTGGGCTTTTGCGGCGACGTCATCGTAGATCCAGTTAAATGCGTGTAGTATAACGTCGGCATAGCTTTGATAACTTAATGTACTCAGTGCTGCGCCTATTAGAACGCCTGCCGCATGTTTCTTCATCTTCATAGTGTGTCCTATTTTATGTGGGAGCGAGAGAAAAGATGAACAATCAAGATGCGCAGGGAAGGGAGTAAGGTTAGCTATTGCCACTGGGTTAGCGGCTCTTAGTTGCGCAGCACTGTTTGAATTTTTTGTTGCTACCGCAAACACAAGGTAGGTTTCTCCCGTATTTAATTTTGCCGCAGTCGTCGTGTAATACGCCGTCGTGATAACGCCACTTACCGTCTTCAACACTAAAATTAGACGTTTCGTGAAGCTGATACATACTTTTATTTTCAAAATAGTAAGCAGTGAATTCAACAATGGCATTATTTGGCTTAGAGATGGGCTTGGAGATGGACTTTAAATTAGTCTTAGAGATTGGCTCGGCGTTGGTTACTGCTTCGACTTTAGCGTCAGCATGTACAGTACTGTCTATCGAACTATCTTCAGTACTACTGACCGAGTTACCTACCAAGCTATCTACGGAGTTATCTACGGAGTTATCTACGGAGCTAGCCGCTAGAGTGGGGTGAACTTTAAGTGCGAACCATGTCGCACCTTGTGCGCTTTGCGCCAAATCCTCTACAGAAAGACCCTGCTGCTTTTCTTTGGTGTAGGTTTCAAGAATATATTGATAATGCGCTGTAGCGTAGGCTGAAAAACGGGAGCGCATAAGTTGCTCTGCAGAACTAGGGTGTTTATCACCCTTAATAAAAGGCTCGCAGCATTCGTCGAAGGGTTTTGATGAGCAACAGTAGCAGCGCATAAGACAACTCGCAGTTTAAGAGTAAAACAAAGCGCTACAGTATAAGTATAAGTTGCGTGAGCCCCAACTTTTTTAAACGTAAATGTTGCCGATATTCAAAGATTCCTTGGCGGTCCATGCCAAAGGGTACATGTCAGAGATTCCACGCCAAAGAGTTGTATGAAAATAAATATTTAGGTTTTGTTTACGCACCGCTATTCAGGCAAACGTAAGATGGGGCAAACGCAAGATGTAAGCATAAACAGGCTTTGTATTACCAAGGACCTAATGCTACGTTTTGTTCGTCATTAATGCTGTTAACACGCACATTCACCAGGCTGACAGAGTAAAGCTCACACAGCTTTCTGATCATTTCACTATCGGTTGGTTGAAGGTCTAAATCAATGTTTTCCACATACAGTGTTTTACACTGGCCACCTGTAATCAGCTTACTGATCCATTCAGGCATTTTTTCTTTTTCAGGTTTCTGAATACGGATAGCGTGATCTACAGATTTAGAAAACGACACCGTATTTGAAAGCAGATAATTCCAACCTTTGTCGTTATTTCCTTTTCCATTACCTTGTTTTTCGCCAGGAAACCCTTCTATCGGCAAAGGTAGTTGAACAACATTTGAAACCGAAGCGCGCAAAGCATTAAATCGTGAAACTGAAGATGTGTTCATAGTAAAACCCTTTATGCATTTGCCCTTAAGTTCATAAATCGAACTTCAGGAATATTGTTATTAATTGATACTGGTTACTTATACAGTGTGTATGTGTATACAGTATTCATAAAAGAGGGATTTGGCAAGTATTTAGTTGTACTTTTTTCACACAAATTGGTGCTTTGTCAGTAACTATATAAAAGATAATGTTTTTTTTGTGCTTTCGAATTCTGAAGGAAGTATTCATACTCCGATTAAGGTAAGATGCGCGCGAATCTTACATAGAAAACTACTGTATAAAGCTGGAGGAGCGTTGAGCGCATTAATACATTTAGGCTACTTGGGGATGTTCTTATCGGCATTTTTGGCTGCCACTATATTGCCTTTTAGTTCTGAAATTGTGCTTAGTGCTTTATACAGTAGTGGGTTGAGCTGGTTGTTTTTGCTTGTTGTTGCTTCGTTAGGAAATGTACTCGGCTCGGTGGTTAATTATGCATTGGGCTTCAAGTTCGGAAAAGAAATTGCGACCGATAAGTTAAAAGTGAGCGAAGCGGCGTTTAACCGTGCAAGTTACACCTTTACAAAGTGGGGGAAGTGGAGCTTGTTTTTATGCTGGGTACCTATTATTGGCGACCCTATTACTTTAGTAGCAGGTGTACTTAGAAGCCCATTTTGGTTTTTTATTCTCGCGGTAACGCTTAGTAAAACAGCGCGTTATGCTGCGCTGCTTTACGTACTTGTTTAAAAGGTTTTCGACTTTAGTTTTCTCACGCCACTGCGTTTTTGTCTCTCGACTTCTTTTGGCTTTTCTTCTGATACGTCACATACCACAGCTTCATTCTTGGGCTCATTAATATCAGTCCAATCATCCAATACCAAACGGGCTCTTGCCAAAACGTCTTCTGCGACCAGCTGAAATGAAGTAGTGCAAGGGGCAGGATCAGGTAAATGCTGTTGTGAAGCTTCTGCCACTTTTTTCCCATGTTGCGCTGGATACGCTTGAACGACGTAGCGGTGAGAGCAAAAAGAAGAAGTAACGCTGCCATGCCAACAATGATGTATGGCCTGCTTACTATCTCGCTAGCCACTAGTGCCATATCAAGCTGGATTTCAAACACAATGTATGTGAGCAGGTGTGCAAAGGCGTACACAAAGGTGTATACGCCAATCATACGTCTGAATTGCATCGGTTCTGGGCTTGGTAGCCATTTTGCAAGTGGGCTAAGAGTAAGCGTTAGTAAAAGAAAGTGAATTGCCCAAGTTCCAGTCTCATTGATGAGCGTGTTTACAGGGTCTGGACCAAGCTGATCGGTTACCCCTGCAAAAAACAACCAGGCGATATAGCCCAATGCGAAAAGGTGAATAAGACCTTTTAGGCTGCGGCGCTGCCATACAGCGAGTCGAAATGTTTTTTTTCTTAACGGCATTAAATGAACAACTTAATAATAATATTTAAAAACTCTAGTTAAGTGATATTGGTTAGAAGGGCTAGCTATTTGCTCGTAGCTCTATAAAACGTACCAGCTAGTAATAACGGGATAAGTCCATATCTTTGTATAGCGGCGCGACTTCGCTGTAACCGTTGAACATTAGGGTGTCGATGCGATTTCTGGCGAGTAGCCCACCTGTGGTTATTCTACGCTCGCTGGCCTGGCTCCACCTTGGGTGCGACACGTTTGGATTCACGTTGGCGTAAAAGCCATACTCGTTGGCGGCCAGTCGATTCCATGTGGTAGGCGGTTTCTTATCGGTAAGGCGAATTCTCACGATAGACTTAATGCTCTTAAAACCATACTTCCACGGTACAACAAGCCTGATAGGCGCGCCGTTTTGAGGTGGCAAGGTCTTCCCGTAAAGACCAACCGACATGAGCGTTAACGGGTGCATGGCTTCGTCAAGACGCAAACCCTCTACGTAAGGGTAATCAATACCACCACCGGTAAAGCGGCTTCGTTGACCGGGCATTTGCTCAGGGTCGTATAGGGTTTCAAACGCCACATACTTGGCTGACATTAATGGCTCGGCTTGTTTTTAAAACGCCCCCAACTCAAACCCAATCCAAGGCACCACCATCGACCATGCCTCCACACAGCGCAAGCGGTAAATGCGTTCTTCAAGGGGAAAACGCTTTGTTAAGGCATCGTGATCAAGCTCAATGGGGTTTTTAACCATCCCGTCAACTTTTAACGTCCATGGATTAGTTTGAAATTCAGTCGCATTTTTGGCTGGTGCATCTTTAGATGTGCCAAACTCATAGAAGTTGTTGTAGCTGGTCACTTTATCTTCAGGCGTTCGGGTTTCCGTTATTTGAAACTTAGGGGGCTGACTAAACTCCAGCGCCTTTCCCTTAAACGCTGCCTTCTCTTCTTCATCTTCCCAAAACCAACCGGCAGCGCCTGCCGACTTCGCCAACAGCGTAGACGCTCCCACAAAGCCCATAGATTTGAGCAATGTACGGCGACTCTTGTAAACGTCTTCATTAGTTACGTCGTTATCGGTTAATTTTACTGAGGGTTTAAATGGTTTTGGCATTACGTCACCTAAATTATGATAAGACTATGAGAAATGGTCGTCACTTCGCCCAGTACATTTAGCTACGTTAATGTAACGAGTAAGTTCAACATAATAAAAAAGACCGAGAGTACGGTCTTTTCATTTCAATTAATTTGGAAAAACAAAACAATCTACATATGCAGACTATCTTGAATACCGCCTTGTTTAGGTGAAAAGATATTGCTGTATAGGCGAGATGCGAATTCATCGGTCATGCCAGATATATAATCGGCGAGAACGCGCATACCATTGCCGCTCTCACAGGCCTTACGCCAGCGAACTTGGGTATTTTCGGGAAGTAAGCGGTCGGGATCTGATGCAAAGGCTTCAAAAAGCTCCATAACCACCAGCTGTCCTTTGTATTCAAGAAGCTGCACATCGGGGCGGCGTATTACTTTGTTAAACACAAAGCGTTTGAAGAGCTCTAGAGCTTGCGCAAATTGTTCAGGCATCACAGCGTTGAACGCCAGTAACGGATGAGCAAAACCCTCAACGCCTCTTATTTCAATAGCTGTAATAAAGCTATTTACCAGCGCGCCTATGGCATTTTTTCTTTCGTGATGTGCAGCGCTAAATAGCTTATTGGTTAGCACTTCTATATTGTCTGACAGCCACGGTACATCTAGCGCTTTTAGCGGCGTGGTTACATCCTCGACAAAGTGATGCTTGTCGACCATATCCATTACAATGGCATCTTCTAAGTCGTGAATGCCATAGGCGATATCGTCAGACAGCTCCATAATTGAGCAGTCGAACGATTTAAATTGCGTTTTACTGTGTGCATTCAGTTTTGCAGTAAACTGCATAAACCCATCTTTATCTTCATTGCTAAATGGCGCAAGTAGCCAGTCGAATAGGGGCTCATCGCAGCGAAACAGACCTTTTGGCGGATGCCAGTCGTGGGCCTTTACCTGACGAAGTGAAACAGGGCGCTCTGGCGTAGGTCCTTTACTATGAAGGGCATCGATAAAATTCGGATATTTAACCAAGCCTAACACGCTTCTTCTGCATAAATTCATGCCGTGTTCGGCGGTATAGGGCTCTAGCTGAGTGATGATCCTAAAGGTTTGCCCGTTTCCTTCAAACCCGCCGTATTGGTGCATCATGTAATTAAGCGCAATTTCACCACCATGGCCGAATGGGGGATGACCAATATCGTGAGCCAAGCAGAGGGTTTCGATTAACGTAGGATCAAGCGCTAACGTCGAGGCAATATCTGGAAATTTCACCCAAAGTTGGGCAGTAATACCTGTGCCAATTTGGGCGGCTTCTAGAGAGTGAGTTAGTCGAGTGCGATAGAAGTCGCTCAGCCCCACACCAAGCACTTGAGTCTTTGCCTGTAATCTACGAAAGGCGGCGCTATGAAGAACGCGCGCTTTATCACGTTGATACGGATTGCGGTGATCGCCGTCTCTTGTTTCACTACGGGGTAAACGACGCTCGTGTAATGCTAATTCCCAATCGCTTGTTGCCAAAAAAACCTCGCTGCCTCGCTGTTTATGCTACTTCTATTCGTCAGTATAGTGATTTATAGGCTGTTAGCCGCCTCGCTCACATATCGTCTTGCGTAATTTCATCAAGACTTAAAGAAAAGCTTGGTACGTAGCGTGTTAAGAAGTAGTCCACCTCATCAGAATGATATTCTTTAAGGGTTTTATCTAATCTTTTCTTAGCAAGCTTAAACTCTTGGTTGCCAGCAGCCAATTCTTCAAGCGTTTTAAGGTAAGCGCAAAGCACGTCTGCTGCTTTCACAATAAAAGCTTCTTCTTCACTATGGTAGTGATGATCAATAAGCGCCGCATAGTCTTCTCGAAATGCCTCTGGTGCCATTTCAATTAGCTTGTTCTCTGCAATTTTTTCGATCTTTTTATATTCTTCTTTAATCGCAGGGTTAAAGTATTTCACTGGGGTAGGGAGGTCTCCGGTGAGCACCTCGGACACATCGTGAAATATTGCCATGGTAGCAATACGATCAGGGTTTAGTGTGCCGCCAAAAAACTTATTTTTTATTAAAGCAAGCGCATGGGCAACCATAGCCACCTGCAAACTGTGCTCCTGCACATTTTCTGTGCGCACATTGTGCATCAGCGGCCAACGATTAATAAGCTTTAAGCGCGCCAGGTGCGCAAAAAAGTGACTTTTATCAGACACATTACGCCCCTTGCTTATACGTTCTAAAGAAGTTGCCAATACGATGCAGCGCAGGCACCAATACATCGCTGTGCGGTAAAAATACTAATCGGAAGTACGTGCCTTCAGTAAGGTTAAACGCGCGACCATGTACCAGCAGAATTTTTTCAGAGCTTAATAAGTCCAGCACCATTTGTTCGTCGTTTTGAATGTTGAATTTCTTCTCATCCACTTTAGCGAAACAATACATGGCACCTTTAGGTTTAACGCAAGAAATACCGTCAATGCCGTTTAGCATATCTGTAGTCACGTCACGCTGAATGCGTAAACGCCCGTTTTCCTTTACCAAATCGTCAATACTCTGATAGCCGCCTAATGCCGTTTGGATAGCGCTTTGACAAGGTACGTTAGCGCACATCCGCATGGAAGACAGAATATTAAGCCCTTCAATATAGTCCGATGCCAGGCGTTTATTTCCGCTGACAACTAGCCAACCTGAACGAAAGCCCGCCACGCGGTAGTTTTTGCTCAAGCCGCCAAAGGTAACAAAAAACACATCGTCAGCCAGTGAAGCAATACTGGTGTGCTTTGCTTCATCGTAAAGAATTTTGTCGTAAATCTCGTCGCTAAATACAACAAGTCCGTGTTCGCGGGCGACTTCAACCACATCTTGTAAAAGGGCTTTGTCGTAAACTGCGCCGGTTGGGTTGTTAGGGTTGATCAGTACGATCGCGCGGGTTTTACTGGTGATTTTACTTTTTATGTCGTCAATATCTGGGAACCAGCCTGCTTGCTCGTCGCAGCGATAATGAACGGGTGAACCTGACGAGAGGCTAACTGCTGCTGTCCAAAGCGGGTAGTCAGGGCTTGGAATAAGCACTTCATCGCCATGATTAAGTAGCGCCTGCATTGCCATCATAATTAACTCAGATACGCCGTTACCAATATAAACGTCATCTACACGGATGTCTTTAATGTTGCGCTGCTGGTAGTACTGCATCACGGCCACACGGGCAGCATAAATTCCTGTCGAGTCTGAATATCCTTGAGACGTAGGCAGGTTATGAATAACGTCTTTTACGATATCGTCAGGGGCTTCAAATCCAAATGGGGCAGGGTTACCGATATTCAGCTTTAATATGCGGTGTCCTTCGTCTTCCATTTTGCGTGCTTGCGCAGCGATTGGGCCTCTAATGTCGTAACAAACGTTATCTAATTTATGTGAGCGAGATACAGTTTTCATGGTCTATCTGGTTGATTTACATACCCTGAGATTATCGCAATACAGAGCCATATGCGATGGCCTTTTTGCAGTATTTCTGCTTTAAGCACTACTTTTTTCACCAAGTGGTTATTTATTAACCACATAACGAGATGAATGATCCGCTTGTCACTTAAGTATAAAATTTATGTTAATAGCTTGTGAACTTTTCATTCAGCGCCTATCGTAGTAGTAAGGCGTGTATAAAAAACGCGTTAGTAACAAACAGGCTAACAAGCAGAGGTGATAAGAATATGTCGCACCATTTCAAAGAAACACCAGAGAATGCAATCACGCAAAGTGGTATAGCACGCGTTATTCCCTGTAAAGAGTTAGACGTTGGCGACCCTATAAAATGGTTGTCATTGGCATTACGAGACGCTATGCGCGCACCAGGTCTCACATTGTTTTATGGCGTTCTTTTCGCGGTTATTCCGTGGTTCATTATGTACTTGGTTGAAATGACAGGTTGGCACTTAGTTATTTTACCCGCCATTGTTTGCTTTATGTTGGTAGGTCCATTTCTGGCTGCTGGTCTTTATGATGTGAGTTGGGAAATGGAAAAAGGCCACAAGCCCACGCTACGCCACTCTTTACGCGCAATGCGCCGAAATGCATTTAACGAGTGGGGCTTTGCCATACTGCTTATGGTGATGATGATATTTTGGTTACGTGTCGCATCGCTAATCCACGCGCTTTATCCGCCTTATATAGAAAACGACTTAGAAAGCTTGTTACCGTTTTTAGCGCTAGGCACGATTGTCGGTGCGGGTTTTACATTGGCTATGCTTTTCATTACGGCGTTTACCCAACCTATTTTGATGGAACGTAAAGTTGACCTTGCTACCGCCGTATTAACCAGCGTTAACGCAGTATGGCTTAATAAGGTGCCCATGCTTATTTGGGGGGCGATCATCTTTACCACCGTTGCGATTGGTTACGTAACCGGGTTTATTGGTTTTATCGTGTTAATGCCTATAATCGGCTACGCGTCATGGCATGCTTATATTGATGCCATTGAAACTAAGCGCGAACGCAAATATGAGTAATCGCCCACACTTTCTGTAATTTAATTACGGAAATGGTGAGGTTTTCTGTACATTAGATGCGCTTTATCATTATATATTTTGTTAAAATTACAGTTTTAAGGCCCCGAAAGGGGCCTTTTTATACTTAAGTCTTATATTTCTTTCTTCCTACAAGTTCCATCGCTAGATATATTAGTAATATGTAATCTAAATTAATCTCGATAAAACAGTGATTTAGCCTCGTAACAATGGTGTAACAAACTGATTTACCACACATTTACCCCCATTACACAATCATTCAACAGAAAAGTTTTAATTCTTGATGCATAAATAAAGGGCGTTGAGCGAATTGTTGATTGTTCAGCTTTGTTCAACCAAAAACTAAGAGTTTGCCACAAACTTGATTAAAGCCTTTATTTACACATTGAGGAATTAAACATGAAACCAGTTAAATCGAAATTAGCCAACGCGGTAAAAGTTCTAGCTGTAACTGCAACCGTAGCATTTAGCGTAAACGCAACTGCCGCAGCACCACAAAAAGACATACGCTTTGTAGGCGAAACCCAATTTGCAGGGTTTTGTAAAGCTGTGATAAATGATGACGTTAGAGTACTTCGCTCTAGTCTTTCACGTAACGTAGGACGCATTGGTGCTAGTCAGCGTGAAGTGTTGCGTATGGTAACGTCTGAAGAAGGACTAACGTGCAATGGCAGCAGCCTAATTGAGTTTTCAGTAGAGCGTCACGCTGATGCGGTACACGAATACTTAACGTCGCGTAGCTAAGGCGTTGACTGCGGTTACGATAAATCCAGAAAAAGCGGGCTAGCTTGCACTCATCGTCAATCACGTTGACGTAAATGGTGAAAACTAGACCCGCTTATTGTCTTACTTTTTGCCTTAACATGCGCCTTAATTAGCGATTTTAATATACGTGGCTACACGCGCTTTACTGGTTTTAAACAAACGTTGCGTTTTAAACCTAAGCTTTAGTAGCAACACGTAAGCAAGTGGTACTAAGAACAAGCTGGTTAGTGTTGAGAACACCAGCCCACCAATGATTGCAATGGCCATTGGTGAATAGGGAGGACCGTCGCCACCAATTCGAGTACTCCCCATCGCAAGTGGAATAAGCCCTAAAACCGTTGTGGCTACTGTCATCAGAATAGGCCTGATACGTGTCATACATCCTTCAATCACTGCGTAATACAGCGACAGACCTTCATTGATGAGCTGATTAATTCTGTCTACCAATACGATGCCATTGTTAACCACAATACCCATTAGGATCAGCATGCCAATCATCCCCATGATAGACATAGATGTACCTGTAACCATAAATGCCCAAAAAACACCTGTGAACGAAAACAGTAGTGACGTAATTACAGATGTTGGAAGAATTAGCGATTCAAACAGCGCGGCCATCACAACATAAATCATGCAAAGCGCGAGTAGCATATTCATTTGCATTACGGCATTGGCTTCATCCTGTCGAGAGAAGCTACCGTCTAGCGTCCACTTGTAGCCTGTCGGCAATTCGATATTAGCTAATGCTTTTTCTATGCGTTCACGAGCTTGTTCGGTGGTGGTTTCACCCTCTAAGTTTGCACCAATGGCTAGCGCTGTTTGACGATAGTTGCGGTTAATTTGCGAAAGCTGTGGCACCACAGAGAAATCTGCAATCATGTTCAGCGTTACCGATTGACCCTGCGTAAACCCAATATTGATGTTCTTAAGTTCGCTTAGCGAGGCTTGAATATCGCTGCCAAACTTAAGCTGCACCGCCACTTCTCCGGCGTCACCATAACGGAATGTACGTAAATTACTGCCTCGAAGTGCCGTAGAGATAAGTTTAGCCACATCGTTCACCTGAATGCCAAAACGGTTTGCTTTCTCTCTGTCTATGCGTATTTGAACCTCATCGCGGGTAGATCCCGTGTCGGCTTTTACATCTTCCAGCCCTTCTATAGTGGAAAGAATAGGAATGATCTGCTCTGAAATAGTGAGCAAGGTTTCAGACGATTCGCCCAACAGCGTTACTCTTACGCCACCACCGTTGCCGCTATCCCACTGGAAAGAGGGGCGAGCACGCACGAATGAAGGCATGTTTTCACGAATATCCTCTTTAATTTTTCCTACACTGACGGGGAGTTCGTCATTAAGCGTAATACCGCTAACAGCATGGCCGGCAGTAAAATAGGTATAAACCTGTTTAATATGAAAACGTTCTTGGTTTTCATAAAGATATGCTTCCATTTTATTTACGGTTTTTTCCACTTCATCCAAGGTGAAGTTTTGCGTCACATGGTAATTAAGCCAAATGCGCTCTTGATTGTCGTTACCCTCATCGTCAGACGTAACCACCTGCATAGGCACAAAGGTCGATGCCAGGATAAATAATGCGATAACGCAGGTTACGCCCTGGTGTTTCAACATCCAGTTTAGCGCACGACCATAGCCTTTTATGTAGGACGGTGTTTGAGGCGTTTTTACAACAGGGATCTTTACCTTAGTTGTCAGCAAGGGAATAAGTGTTTTAGCAATGAAAAGCGACGCGAACAGAGATATACAGATAGCCACAGCAACGTGCTCTAAGAAAATTGTCACGTCTATTTTTACCCCAATAATATTAGGTAAAAACACTATTGCCGTGGTTGCAGTTCCGGCAATGACTGCAAGACTGACTTTGTTTACACCAATCTGGGTGGCTCGCTTAATGTCTCCCTCTTGTTGGCGTTCTTGAAATACGCTTTCAGTGATCACAACGGCGTTGTCTACCAGCATACCTACAGCTAGCATGAGGCCCATTAACGATAAGATGTTGAGTGTATAACCTAATAGATACATCACACCTAAGGTAATACAAATTGAGAATGGTACAGAAAGCACCACGATTAAGGTGGTGGTAAGCTGGCGCAAGAATAAGTACAGCACAATAACTGAAAGTAACGCACCTAAAAGGCCAGCGTTTAGCAAATCGCTCAGCGACGAAGTTACGCTTTTCGCGGTCTCGTCCATTACAAATAAACTAATTCCTGTAAACTCAGGGTCTTCCTTGGCTTTTTCGATAACCTTCATTACCGCGTCGGAAACTTCTACAAGATTGCTGCCCGATTCGCGAAATACGTTAAAGCCTACCGCGAAGGTGCGATCTAAATGACGTCCTTCGTTGCGTTGAGGAAGCTCGTAAGTCACGCTGGCTATATCAGACAAGCGAACGCTGCGGGTAACCCACATGTTTTTAAAGTCGTTCACATCGGTAAATTCGCCAGTTGGGTTAACCAGAACTTTTTCACCGTTATTGTACATGTAGCCCGCGGTTAGCGAGAAGTTTGCGTTTTGAAGCTGCTGCTCTAAGCGTGTACCGTCTATTTGGTAGGCCGCCATTTTCTTAGGATCTAAGCGAATAGTAATTTGACGCTTCATGGTGCCGTATAGCTCAACTTTCGACACACCCGGAACACGCTCTAGCGGTCGCTTAAGGTTACGCTCAAGCAAGTCGTAAGCATTCGATAAGTCGCGGTCGCTCGATACACGCAGCTGGAATATAGGCATATCGTTGGTGTTAAACTTGTACACCATGATCCGCTCTATATCGTCAGGGAGTTCATGGCGAATAGTGTCAATCTTTTCCCGCGCTTCAATACTTTTGGCTTTAAGGTTTTCATCCCAGTCGAACTCTACAATGACCTCAGCCATATTGTCGTACGACCGCGCCCTTAAGCGCTTTATCCCCGACATGGTAGCAACAGCTTCTTCAACCGGACGGGTTATCATCGTCTCAATTTCAACTGGAGTCGCATCAGGGTAGGGGATCTGCACTACCATTTCTGGAATATCAATCCCAGGGAATTTTTCAAGGGGTAATAAGCGGCCAGATACAATGCCGAACAGCAACATAGACAAAAACAGCATTCCGATGGTAATGGGCTTATTTAACGCAAAGCGTGCAAGCGAGGCGCCTATACCTGCAATTTTTGAAAGGTGCGGCTGCGAAGCTATGTCTGTCTCGCGTTGATTCGGGTCACGTGTTTGGCGCTTGTCAGTGTGGGTTTCAGCACTGTTATTAGCGTTGTGAGAAGGTGTACTCATAGTACACCTCCTTTTGGCATTGTTCCTTCGTCACCAAAGCCCGCATTAGTATTAACAGACGTTTTCTGCGCAACGTTTTTCTTAACGTCGAACAGGCTGTAAAGCACTGGCAGTAATATGAGGGTGAGCAAGCTAGCAAACAGGAGGCCGTATATAACGGTGATGGCCATTGGCGTGCGAATTTCAGCACCTTCACCAAAACCAAACGCCATAGGCAATAAACCCAGTACCGTAGTAAGTGTAGTCATCACAATGGGGCGCAGGCGGGTCTTTGCAGCATCTAGAATAGCGGTGTCTTTATCTACTCCTTGACGGCGTAACTGATTTATACGATCAACTAATACAATAGCGTTGTTCACTACAATACCGCACAGCATAATCAAACCTATAAATACCACCACGTTTAGCGGCGTATTGGTAAGCCACAATCCGTACACAGAACCTGCACCGGCTAGCGGCACTGCGAACAAAATAAGCAAAGGGTGCAGCAGCGACTCAAACTGTGACGCCATAACCAAATACACCATGAACACTGCAAGTGCCAGAGCAAACTGTAGCGAACGGAAGCTGCTTTGCATGTCTTCGCTCTGTCCGGTTACCTCTGCACTTAAAGATAGAGGAAGTTGGGTTTCAGCAATGACTTTATTAGCAACGGCAACTGCTTCATCAAGCTTACCCTTAGCTAAATTCGCAGATACCAGCGCTACACGCTGCTGTCCAACGCGGGTGATCTCGCTAGGACCTACACTCATGTATACGTCTGCAACGGCACTTAATGGAATAGGTTGTGCAGAGCCTGGGTTAACAACAATGGCGCGCACACTAGCGATGTCATCTCGCTGGTTTTCTTGCGTTCTTACCAGCACATCTACCTTTCTGTCTTCAACACTATACTGTGTAGCGACACGGCCACCCACCTTTGCTGCAATAAGCTGAGAAACGGTTGATGCATCAAGCTCAAGTCGAGCAAGTTTAGCGTGATGGAAGGCTATCTTAAGCTCTGGGTTTCCGTCACGAATGCTGGTAGTTACGTCTGCAAAATTACTGTAACTGGCAAGTTTTGTCGCAATGGCGTCGCCATATTGCTGTAATTGATTAAGGTCGTAGCCCGCAATTTCAATTTGAATAGGCGAGGCAAAGCTAAATAGCTCTGGTTCTGAAAACGTTGCCTGAACCTGAGGTTTGAAGGCTAGGTAATCACGAAGCGCACGCTTTACCGCGTCCATATCGGCAGCTGTCGCCGTAGGCTGCATGACAATGTTTAAGCGGCCCCAATGATCGCCACCTTGATTTGGCGCTGCGCTGATAAGGCTTCCTGTACCAGACATGGCATAGGTGCGAAGCACCTTATTATCGCTGCGAAGCATTGTGGTTTCGCCGCCATCATTATTATTTACTGCAACCGCAGCAAGTTCGCTGATAATAGCGTCGGTACGCGCTAGTGGCGATCCCGCTGGAAGGGTCACTTCTACCGAGAACTCGCCTTGAGATAGGGTTGGGATAAGTTCCATGCCCAATCTCGGTATCAGCAACACCGCGCCCGCAGCAAGTACAAAGGCAATGGCTAGTACCAGTGCTTTTGCTCGAAGGCTTATACGTAGCAGTTTTTCATAGGCGGAAGCGAGAAGGTCAAACGCTTTATTAAATACCCAGATAAGTGGTTTAAAGGCAACGCTCAGTAATTTGCTGACGATATGCCATGCACCTATCACCAAGGTGACCAAAGCTGCAGGTAAAAATACAAAGATAAGTCTGAATACCCAACGGATTGGTAGGGTAAGGTAATACATAACTTTGCCAAACGTTGACGTAGGAGGGGGAGGCGCTGGTGTAGTGAACACCTCTTCGTGATCGAGCTGTTGCTTTTTCTTCTTGTGTGCCATCGCAGGAATTAGTGTAAGCGCGACAACAAGCGATGCAGCTAAAGCGAACGACACGGTTAACGCTTGGTCTTTAAACAGCTGACCTGCAATACCTTCTACAAATATTAGCGGCACAAACACGGCCATAGTGGTCAGTGTAGAAGCCACAATTGCGCTAGAGACTTCTTTTGTGCCTTCACTGGCGGCAGATGCCTCAGTGTCTGTGGCTTCTGCCGTCGTTTTTTCATTAGCTGTAGCGTTATCACTCCCAGCCACTTTTAATTTTTTATGGCGATCGATATTTTCAAGCACAACAATGCTGTTATCTACTAATAATCCAACAGCCAGCGCGATACCACCTAAGCTCATCATGTTTAAGCTTATATCGTTGGCATACATTAGATTAAAGGTAGCAATTACTGATACCGGAATAGAAACCGAGATAATAACGGTAGCCCAGAAGTCTTTAAGAAAAAGGTACAGCACTAACATGGCTAAAATACCGCCCATCACTGCCGCTGACTTCACGTTGTCTATGGCTTGCTTGATGAACACACTTTGATCGTAAATTTCGCTAAGCGTGTAGTTAGAAGGCAGATTGTTGTTGACCTCATTTAACCGGTTAGCTACTTTTTGCGCAACGTTAACCGCATTAGCATCGCCTTCTTTATAAATGGCAATTTCAATGCCTTCATTGCCGTTAAAGCGCGTCACCACATCACGGTCTTTATACGCACTTTCTACCGTGGCAATATCTTTAAGCTGGATGTTTTTGCCTTCAAAACGGCCAATAAACAGGTTTTCTATATCGCTAAGCGTTTCAAACTGATTCAGGGTTCTGACCAAAAACGCCTGGGCTGCGTTATCAATTCGACCGCCCGCTGCGTTAATGTTTTCAGCATTGACCCGGTCAATAATTCGGGTAATAGGAATAGACAGCTGACTGGCTTTTTGCTGGTCAATAAGAATGTGAATTTCGTTTTCTAAACCACCGCCAACGCGCACAGCTGCCACACCCTCTACCGACTCTAAAGCTCGTTTTACCTGCTGTTCGGTATATAAACGTAATCGCTTCATTTGCGCTACGCTTAAACTTGACGTGTCGCTTTGTGCCGTCAGCCCCAGTTTAATTACCGGGTCTAAACTTGGGTTAAAACGAAGGAGCCTTGGCTTTTCTATATCAAGGGGAAGTTGTAATACATCAAGCTTCTCGCGCACTTCTAAGCTCGCGAAATCCATATCAGTACCCCATGCAAATGAAAGCACTACGTCAGACTGTCCGGCTCGTGATGTTGAGGTGACTTTACGTACGCCTTTTACTACGCCGATGGCTTCTTCAATGGGCTTTGAAACCAGTTGTTCCACTTCGCCTGGCGCTGCACCGTCGTAGTCAGTGCGAATAGTGAGAGTAGGGTAAGATAAGTCAGGCAGAAGGTTAACCGACAGTCTGCCTAACGACACCATACCAAAGAGCAATACCGCAAAAGTGAACATACTAACGGCAACAGGGCGCTTTACAGCAATATCTACAATACGCATTGTGTGAATTCCTTGTTGGACCGAATTAGCTGTTTACTACTTCAACAGGGGCGCTGTCTTTCAAATTTTGGTGGCCTGCGGTAACCACTTCTTCATTGCCGCTTAAACCATTGGTAACTTCGATTACTTCGTTGTTTTCAAAGCCAGTTAAAATATCAACTTTTTTAACTTTGCCATTATCGACTACGAACACGCTGTGGTTGTTATCGATGGTAACCAGCGCTCTGCGGGGTAATAATGTAGCGTTTGCATGGGTAGCATATTCAAGCGATACATCGGTAAACATGCCGGCTTTTAGTTTGTTGTCTTCGTTAGGTACTTTTAACGTTACTTTGAACGTGCCGGTGGTCGCGTCGATAACCGGGCTAATACGCTCTACGTTGGCTGTAATCGTTCTGTCGCCTAAAGCCGCCACGGTAAGCATTGCACCTTGTCCAATCACTACGTTGGGTAGCTCATTTTCAGGCAGATACACAATGCCTTGAAGATTACGTTGCTGAACGATATGGAACATTCTCTCTCGTTGGAACGATTCGGTTAAGTTACCTACTTTGGCGTTTCGCTCTGCAATGTATCCATCAATTGGGGCTGTGATAGTGGCTTCTTTCAAATCAAGTTCAGCCAAGCGTACAGATGCTTTTGCTGATTCAAATTGCGAAGTGAGCTTGTCGTAAGTGTCATCGCTGATAAGCTTTTTAGAATAGACTTTGTTGACCTTTTCTAGTTCGCTTTCAATGCCAGCTAAATCAGCCAAAGCTTTTGATAAGTTCAGCTCGTAGCGGCGCTTATCAAGCTGTGCCAGTATCTGGCCTTTTTCAACATAATCACCTTCTTCTACGAAGATTTCTTCGATAATTCCAGAGGCCCGTGCTACGACAAATGCTTCTTCACGGGCTTCTAAAATAGCTGTTGTGTCATAGGTTGACGTAATGTCGCCGGTAACAATGGTTTGGGTTTCAACGGGAATAGCGAAAGCAGTTTCTTCAACTTCGGTGGCGTTGGCTTGGTCGTTAATGGCATCAGCATCAGAGCATGCTGTCATCGAGAGAGTAAGGGCAACAATACTACTTCCAACAAGTAGTTTAAGCGCGTTTGGCGAAAAAGGTGATAAAAGATGTGATGGTGAAAGAGAGGTGTTGCTGTGCGTTGTAGTTTCCATGGTCAATAACCCTAAGGTAATTGTCGTTATATGATAATGACCACATACAGCAGCTAATATGCCAAAGATGTTAATTAATGTTAATTGTTAATTATTTCAATTGTTTACGAGTGTAACAAACAGTTTTAACGAAAAAGCCAACCTAAGCGGTTGGCCTTTTCTACTAATGCTTAGCGAGAATCGCTAAAAAGAGGCTGGTTCTACTATAGTTTATTAAACCAAAGTATAGCTTGTAGTGATCTCAACATTACCCGTTAGCATTAACATTACGGAACAGTATTTTTCTGCAGAAAGCTGAACAGCGCGAGCAAGAGCCTTTTCACTTATACCTTCGCCTGACACCGTGTAATGTGCGTGAATTTTAGTAAATACACGAGGCGGCTCTTCAGCGCGTTCAGCTTCTAATTCACAGTTACAGGCTTCAATGTTAAAGCGGCCTTTTTTAAGAATATCTACGACGTCAATACTTGAACATGCACCAACCGCTAGTAGTACCGACTCCATCGGAGATACAGCCTTACCGCTGCCGTCCATAACCGTTTTGTAACCGCTGTCTGTAGTTCCTGTAAAAGTTAAATCTTGATCCCAAGAAACACGTGCTTTCATTGTTTGTCCTAATGTCATAAGAATAAGAGAAGCTGCAACACAGGCTAGTTTAGCGCTTCAATGCAGCTGTAACATGTGCGTTTATTTGTTAAGGCGAACTGCATCTGGGCTAAGCGTGATTTTCTTTTGCTTATATAGCGCCCCTAACGCTTTTTTATACGCCGCCTTACTCACGTTAAAATGAGAGTAAATGGCTTCTGGCGCACTCTTATCTGTTAGCGTAGAAATCCCACCGTGGGCGTCTAAGTCATCCAAAATGGCTTGTTGAAGTGCATCACGGCCACCTTTGTCTATGCGCTGAAGGGCTACATCCACTTTGCCGTCTTCACGAATTGTTTTAATTACCCCTTCAGTAGCTTGCCCGACTTTAAGCGGCTTAAAGGCATCGCTATGGAAAATAAGACCTAAGCTTTTTTCATTGATAACTACCTTAAAACCTAAATCAGTTTTGGCATAAACCAAGCATTGCACTGTGTCGCCCTCGTTGAGATAGGCGCTACTTTCCTTTAGAAAATAGTGGAGCTTGGTAGCACCTAAAATACGCTGGGTTTTATCATCAAAAAAGGTGTGAACAACATAGTACATACCTGGATTAACAGGTTGAGCTTGATAATCGTTAGGCACTAAAAGATCGTTGTCTAAGCCCCAATCGAAAAATGCGCCAAAATTAGTGGCAGATACTGCTTTAAGTACTTTAGTTTCACCAACTTGAATCAAAGGTTTCTTCATGGTGGCATAAAGATCGCCGCGCTGATCTGTGGCTACAAATACGTCTACCTGGTGGCCTTCGGTTAACGACGTCTCTACTTCGTCAACCGCAAGTGTAACGGTTTGCTGCTCATCAGCATCATCTATTTCTATTACGCTGTCGTTTTCGTCGTTGTTTACGACAAGTGGCGCTAAAGCGTAGCCAAAAGGGTATTGGGCTACCACGCGTAATGTATTAATTTTTCCAATATTTATCATCAGCACTGACTTTTTTAAAAGAACAGGTAACATGATACTGGAATGAACGTAAGAGCTAAACCATTATGAAGTTAAATTGCGATTTAGGTGAGAGTTTTGGCGCATGGTCTATGCCGGTGGAATCGGCCATTATGGCAGAAATTGATCAGGCCAACATTGCATGTGGTTTTCATGCGGGTGATCCATTAGTCATGAAGCAGGCTATTCTGTCAGCTAAACAACATGACGTGGCCATAGGTGCCCATCCAGCCTATCCAGACTTACAGGGGTTTGGCCGCAGAAGTATGGCGATTGCCGCTGATGAACTTAAGGCTATGATCCAATATCAAGTAAGTGCATTGAGTGGAATGGCAAAGGTTTGTGGGGCCAACGTGAGCTATGTGAAACCTCATGGCGCCCTTTACAATGACATGATGAAAGATACAGCTGTCATGCGCACAGTAATGCAAAGCATAGCCGAAATAAATATGCAGTCGTTAAATTCGCCCCTCGCACTAATGGTACAGGCTACTTCGCAAAATGCAGCGCTTAAAGACGCTGCGCAAGAGTGGGGACTGCCGTTGTATTTTGAAGCATTTTCAGACAGGCGTTATACCGATGAAGGTTTGCTACAATCCCGCTTGATCGAAGGTGCCGTGTTAAGCGAGAGCGACGCATTACTTCAAGCTAAACAACTTATATCATCGGGAACAGTAACGACAGCCTCGGGTGCAACACTTGCAATAGAAGCGGATTCTCTGTGTGTACATGGCGATACTAAAGGGGCGGTGAATATTGCAAAGAAAATCAGAACATTTCTATAAACCTGCCTCATAAAAAACACAATTTACTAGAACAATACAAGAGGCTGTTACCCATTGTTGTGCTGAGAGTGGTATATCTAAAACCAAGTACTCAGAACCAAGCACTGACAGCCATTTAAATAACAAGGACAGTAGATGCAAGCTTTTGGTCGCATAAAGCGAATAGTTACTGCAAGTGCAGACGCCATTATTTTGTATTTTGATGGTGCAAACTTGGACGACGCAAATAATGCCTGTCATTGCATGCTGGCAGCGATAGATAGCAACAAGAAAAGCAATTCATGGCGTTGGCTGCGCGAATGCGTGCCTTCCTATGACAGCCTGTTAATTGTTTTTGATATGGCATTAATTGATAGCCACGGTGTATACCGTGCCATAAGTAATCTAAGCGCTGAAGACATGAGCCTGCAATCATTCTCTTTGCAAGCAAAAGAGAATGAAAGTAGCGCCGTGATTGAAATTCCTGTTTGGTACGGTGCGCCTAATGCCAGTGATTTAAGCGTAGTGAGTAAGAAAACGTCACTGTCTATTGAAGAGATTATCGAATTGCACACGAGCACGACTTATAAAGTATACGCAGTGGGGTTTTCTCCGGGATTTGCCTATATGGGCGATATTCCGGAAGCGCTCAAATGTGCACGACTAGGTACACCGCGCAAACGCGTACCTAAAGGTGCGGTCGCAATCGCTGATAGGCAAACTGCCGTTTATCCCAGTGAATCACCAGGAGGCTGGAACTTATTGGGTCTTACGGCATTTGACATGCTCATTCACAGCGAAGAGCAAAGTGAAGCGCGATTAAAAGCAGGAGATGTCGTTAAATTCGTTCCTGTTACTGAACAGGAATATAGAGCAGGATTGCAGGTTGAACGATGAAAATTGAAGTACTCAATAAGGGACTATATAGCCTTATTATTGATAACGGGCGAGTAGGGCGGCAACGGGATGGGTTTTGTGAATCAGGCCCTATGGATAGTAACGCCTACGACTGGGCTAATTTTCTTGCCTTCAATTTAGATGGCACGCCATGCATTGAAGCCATTGGTGAAATGCGATTGAAGGTTGACGAAGATTGTACTGTTGCGGTTACTGGAAGGGAGCCCACACTTTGTATAGACGGAATACCGAGTGCGGCTTATCAAAGCCAACAGGTATCCGCAGGCGCTGTTATCACGTTTGGTAGCGTATTACTGGGTAGTAAAGTTTACTTAGCCATAGGTGGAAACTGGCAAGTCCCCAAAGCAGTAGGCAGTGCTTGCACAGTAGTTCGCGAACAGCTTGGCGGGTTAGATGGCAAGGGAAGCGCGTTAAAAGAAGGAGACTGCATCGAGGTTTTAACTAACACTAGAAATCAAGAAAGCGCTAAAATGCGCTCGCTTGCGCAGCGACATATCGATGACTATGGCTTCTTAGAGTCTATCCGTGTTATTCCAGGGTATCAGTTTTCAAATTTTAGCACTGTTGCTTTGCGTACTTTTGAAACGAGTAGCTATACGGTTTCTTCAGCTATCGATCGCATGGGCTTTAGGCTTATCGGTGAACCGGTTACCGCCGATATAGAAAATATGCGCTCTGAAGCTATTCATTTGGGCGCTATTCAAGTTCCTGGTGATGGGCAGCCTATTGTAATGATGCGCGATAGGCAAACACTGGGGGGGTATCCAAAACTTGGCTGCGTAAGCCCCTGCGATATAAGTCGCTTAGCCCAAGCCGTCCCAGGTGAAAAAGTAAATTTTGTTTTTCAAGATGAAGAAGAAGCAAGGGCCGACTGGCTACTAATGACAAGTAGACGCCGCCGTTTGCAAGGAGAAATATTGTGACAATTGCGTTTTTAAACGGTGAATATATGCCTCTTTCTGAGGCGAAAATTTCTCCGATGGACAGAGGCTTCCTTTTTGGTGATGGTATTTATGAAGTCATCCCAACGTACTCCGGCAACCCAGTAGGCTTCATAGGGCACACATCGCGTATGGCGCAAGGTCTTAAAGCCATTGAAATTGCTAACCCTTATACGGTAGAAGAATGGCAAGTCATTTTGTCTAGCTTGGTTGAGAAAAATCTCGCGTTTATTGAAAGTGAAAACATTGGTATATATTTCCATGTAAGTCGTGGTGCTGATACAAAGCGCTTTCATGCCTACCCAAAGAATATAGCGCCGACAGTGTTCGGATTTGCCTTCGAAATAGCACCTCCTCAGCCCACGGCAAAAGAGGATGCAAAACCTTTCAAGGTCGCGCTTGAGCAAGATAAAAGGTGGCAGCGTTGTCATATTAAATCAACATCCTTGTTAGGCAACGTAATGCACTATCAAGCAGGCGTTGATGCAGGTGTTAACGAAACTATTTTGTATAACAGCGAAGGTATGATAACCGAGGCGAGCTCATGTAACGTATTTATAGTGAAAGACGGATGTATTTCTACGCCGCCATTAAACCATGAACTTCTTCCCGGTATTACTCGCGCTATAGCAATTGAGGCTTTTAAACACGCCGGCCTGGTGGTAACTGAAACCTGGTTTAGCAAAGCTGAGTTGCTAGAGGCAGATGAAGTATGGTTAACCTCTTCAAGCAAGGAAGTAGCACCGGTAGTTGAAGTAGACGGAAAACCTATTGGTACAGGGGAAGTGGGTGAGGTGTGGGAAAAAGCAATTAGGGCCTACCACGCATACAAATTTAAAGCGTAATTAACAGTAAAAGGCCCGCTTAATATAGCGGGCCTTTTACGATAAGAATAGAGCTACTTATTCTGGAATGTTGTCACAATTTCCGTCTGTACATTCACCATATAGGTACAGGCTATGATGCGTGAGTTTCATCTTGTGTTGCTTAGCTATCATCTCTTGGCGTTCTTCGATGATCTCATCCTCAAACTCGATGACTTTGCCACATTTCAAGCAAACAAGGTGGTCGTGGTGATCTTTATGGCTTATCTCAAAAACAGATTTGCCGCCCTCGAAATGATGGCGATTAAGAATGCCTGCATCATCAAATTGGTTTAAAACGCGATATACAGTAGCAAGACCGATTTCCTCACCCTGTTCGATAAGGATTTTATAGACGTCTTCAGCGCTGATATGTTGGTTTTCTGGCTCTTGCAGAATTTGTAAAATTTTAAGGCGAGGCAGAGTTACTTTAAGCCCTGCTTTTTTCAATTCTTTATTTTGATCCATTACAGCCTACTAAAAACGAGTGAAAAGGTGTTTGGTGGTTATTATAGGTAAGTTGAAACAATTTAAAAGGAAAACCGTGGAAACTTTGTTTCCTCGACGAAAATTTGCCCAAGTAGAAATTGACTAAAAACGTCGCGCACAAGTACAGACCTCATAGCATGTGGCCTGACCAGAATGTAAGTGTCAGATTTATCAGATAAATAAGCAAAATAATTAAAACTTTTGATGTATTGAATTAACATCCTGTTAAACTAAACTTAAAGAGTTGCTTTCTATTTTGTGGTTTTTGGCATGTTTTTAAGTGGAAGTACCCATGCGGTTAACAATTATAAATAAAATTACGTTAGGCTTCGGCTTATTCGGCTGCTTGCTATTACTAACAAGTATTCTTTCTTATTTTGGTCTCAGTGGCATAAAGGATTCTGCGCAAAATGTGGTAGAACAAAAAATGCCGGTACAGACCAGCATGGTTAAAGTTAAAACAGAAATATTGTCTCTTTCGGTGATAACAGCTAACGGCTATCACGTAGAAAATAGAAACGAACTCGATGCTAATAAGCAAACGTTCAATTCGCTTTCTTCAACCTTCTCCGATGACCTTGCGCAATTAAAATCGCTTATGCCTAGCAATTCGGTAGCTAAAAATGCCGTTGAAGTGAGTCTTGCGTATGTCAGTGATAGCATTGAAATGTATTCTGCAATCGATGAAAGGATGAATATAGAAAAAGCGCTTGCGGCACAACTTGAAAACGTTCTGATGATTGCTGATGAAGCGAGTGCGCTCATGCTCGATCTTTCTTATCTAGAAAGTAACAACCCAAGTATTGAAACACTCATTGGTGCAGGTACCGCCATCGACAACAAGCTGCTAACGATGAACGACTCCTTTATCGAACTCGCTGAATCTAATGACGCAGAGCAAAGTGCCAGCATTATTGAGGATCTTGAATACCAGCTAAGTAATCTGCAAGTAGACAAAGACTATGTGAATCGCTTGGCCACAGGGGTGGATGATGGTGGCACAATCGAGGCATTTAACGAGCAATACGATTTATTGATAGATGCGGTGAATGGCTCGAGCGGTTTAATCGCGCTTCAACGTCAAAAACTCTTAGAGGTTGAAAAAGCAGCGAAAGCGCAGAAACGAGCTAAGCTCGCATTAGAAACTGCGCTAACAGACATTAATACCCTGTTTGATACCGTTCAAGTACAATCACTGGAAGGGCAAAATGCTATTCTTGAATCTGTGCAAGAAAATTTGCTACGCAACATTATTGTTGCGGTACTGGGGCTTACCGCTGCTATCTTCCTTGCTGTTATTGTTACACGGAGTATTTCAAAACCTCTTGGTAGAATTAACAAAGGGTTAAGCCTGTTAAGCCAAGGCGATTTAAGTACTAAATTACCAGAAGAAGGCAATGATGAATTCTCTGCGCTTTCAGCAAAAGTTAATAGCTTAACCGATAGCTTACGAGAGTTGGTCGGTAATATTCTTGAACAAGAAAAGCGTTTAATTGAGATTACAAAAGAAAGTGTTGAACTTGGAAATAAAAGTTTATCTGAGGTGGACAAACAGCGAGAACAAGTAACCGTTACTTCTACTAACACTAAAAATGTTCAGGATAAGAGCCGCAGCAACCTAGCCCAAATTAATGAAGCGATGGATGCGTTACGCACAATTACTAAACAAAGTTCAGATATAGGCCAACTCGTTCAAAAAAGTAGTGAGCAAGTAAGTAATCAAGCCAAACAGGCAGAGTCGTCGGCGCAGGTTATCGGACGTTTAGATGATAACTCACGGAGTATTGGCAGTATTTTGGACGTGATTAAAACCATTGCAGAGCAGACAAATTTACTTGCGCTTAATGCCGCTATCGAAGCTGCGAGAGCCGGCGAGCAGGGCAGGGGCTTCGCTGTTGTGGCGGGTGAAGTTCGAACTTTGGCAAACCGTACACATGACTCTACTGAAGAAATTGAGCAGATGATTGGTAATTTACAAAAAGATGCAGCGCAAGCTGTGAAGGCCATCAATGCAGGTCGCGAGCAAGCCCAAGAAGGGGTAGTGATAACTCAGCAAGTATCTGAGCAAGTAAACAGCATTCGCGAAATTATTGAGCGTTTGAGCGATATTAATGAGCACATTGTTGAAGACACTGAACAACAAGATGTGTTGTTAGGAGATGTAGCGAAAAGCTTAAACCGAATAGTAGCACTGGCCGATTCAAGTGCGCAAAGCACAAGGCAGTCGAACGAATCAACTATGATGCTGGATGCGCAAACAGAGAGTTTACGAAGGGCGGTAGAGCGGTTTCAGCTTTAGCGGGCGCTGAAAAACTATGCCAAAAAATTAAAAGAAGGCTCTTTATGAAACAAAAAACCGCTCCAATAGAGCGGTTTTTTCAATATACAGTTACTTAACAGCTTTCACAGTAAAGATTAAGTAAACTCCAGCGATTCTAGGCAAGCTCCGCCAAGCAAAGCTCGTCGTGAATTTGCTTACACCAGGCTTTAACGCGCGAGTCAGTTAGTTCTGGTTGACGGTCTTCGTCGATACCCAAACCAACAAAGTGATTGTCGTCAGCCATGCCTTTAGACGCTTCAAAGTCGTAGCCTTCAGTTGACCATTGACCTACTAAAATAGCGCCTTTGGCTTCAACGATGTCACGTACCATGCCCATCGCGTCTAGGAAGTACTCTGCATAGTCTTCTTGGTCTCCACAACCAAAAATAGCAACTAACTTGTCGTTGAAGTCAATTTGCTCTAGTTCAGGAAAGAAATCATCCCAATCGCATTGCGCTTCACCGTAGTACCACGTAGGGATACCAAAGATAAGCAAATCAAATTCAGCGATGTCTTCTTTACTGCTCTTGGCAATGTCTTTAACATCAATTAGCTGTTTACCCAATTCCTTCTGGATCATTTTCGCAACATGTTCGGTATTACCCGTGTCACTTCCGAAAAATAGGCCAACGCTTGCCATATCTAACCTCTATTAATCGTTACTAATTAAACGCCTGTGCTTAGCCAAAACCATTCAATAATGCCTTTCGCAAGAAACCCTAACGCGCCTAAACCCAGCACGCCATAGGTAACCACTCGTCCAATAAGTGGAACATCGTTCTTACGTAATACATCGTGTACAGCAAAACCCATCAATCCAAAAAGAATAGATAAGCCGCCATACAGCATAATGGACTCAATGAGTTCGTAATTTTCTGCAAGCATAGTGTTGTTACTTAAAAATTTCTGGCGCAACTATATCACAGTATATACGCCTGTAAGAGCCTAAAACGTTCAAAAATATGTAATAATAGTCATTCTCATCCTGATTGATGAGAAATGTTCAACTTTATGACGATTTGTTAAGCGTTCTCTCTACAATACCGTTAAATATAGCTGGTTTTTCTGCGTGTAACCAATGACCCGTACCTTCAATAATATGCGCTTTCGCATTTGGAAAGTAGCGAGCTATCGAATCGCGATAGGCCGGTGTGATGTAGTCAGACTCGCTGCCCTTAATGAATAAGGTTATGCCATCGTACGTTTGATTTGTTTGTTCCCAATCAATAATGTGCGAGTAACTTTTCATTAGCCCACTGACATTAAACCGCCACTTCCATGCTCCGCTTTCATCTTGATACAGGCTTTTAAGCAGAAACTGTCTGACACCCATTTCTTTTACGTGGGCAGCCATTTGTTTTTCAGCGTCCTTTCTACTTTCAATTGTGTCCAAAGAAACAGAATTCAACCCATCAAATACCGCTTGGTGGCTGTGGTCATAACTTACTGGGGCAATATCAGCTACAATTAAGTGTGTGATATTTTCGTTGTGATTTAAAGCCAGCTTCATTGCAACCTTTCCGCCAAGGGAATGACCCAATACAGCGCTCTTTTCAATATTTAAAGATTGCATAATGTCGTAGATTGCATCTGCGGCAGCTGACATAGAAAAACTCTCAGTCCATGGAGACTCACCGTGATCCGGGAGGTCTACACTTATAATATTAAAAGCCGATTCAAAATGCCGTTTAGCAACGGCTAAATTATCCGCATTACCGAAAAGCCCATGGATTAAAATTAACCATGGTGATGATGCATCTCGCTTTGAAAGTTTATAATTTAACTTCACAATTTAGTTACCCATAAATAATTGTCTGATAGACATAGCTTTAGTCTTAAAAACAAAATAAGGCCTGTAAAAACAGACCTTATTAGCAGGTTAAATAGTGATATTAATTAATAGCGTAATCGTTGAGTGATTTGCCGCTATCTAGTGCATCTTTGTAAACGCGTGGCATACGACCAATGCCAGTCCACAAATGCTCTTCGCCATTGTCATCCACAAGTTTATATTTAACAGGGCGCTTCTTACCTACGTTTTTATTTGTGCCGGTATCTAAAGCTTGTAAATCTTCGACGTTTAGACCAGCTTCTTCCATTTGCTGTTTAATAGCAGCAAGTTTTTCTAACTTTTCTTTTTTTAGTTTTTCTTGTTCTAGTAATTTTTCTTTTCTTTTTTCTATTATACCGCTAAGTTTTTCCTGAACTTGTTCAAGCTCTTCTATGCTTAATTCCTTAACAGCACCTTGTAAACGTCTTCCATGGGTTAAAATATCTAAAAATTCGCTCATTAATTAACCTTAATACGTTGTACTAAATTTTTTTAAGATAATAATTAAAAGTAGCACAAAAAAAAAGCGAGCTAAGCTCGCTTTTAAAAAATATCAGTTAAATAACTAAATAACGCATTAAATTACATATTTGGGTAATTCGGGCCTCCAGCACCCTCTGGTACAACCCATTTAATATTCTGACTCGGATCTTTAATGTCGCACGTTTTACAGTGAACACAGTTTTGCGCATTAATTTGGAACCGTTTTTCACCTTCCTCTTCAATTACTTCATATACACCAGCAGGGCAGTAGCGCTGTGCTGGCTCTGCAAATTTAGGTAAATTAACCTGCAAAGGAATAGAAGGGTCTTTTAATTTTAAGTGGCAAGGCTGGTCTTCTTCGTGATTTGTATTAGATAAAAATACAGAAGACAATTTATCAAAGCTTAACACGCCATCTGGCTTAGGATATGAAATCTCTTTTGCATCTTTCGCTTCTTTAAGCTGTGCGTAGTCTTTATGTTCGTCTTTCATGGTGAAAAACAAATTACCATTAAAGATATTTTGCTCTAGCGTGTTAAATGCGCCACCCCAGAAATTTCCGAGTTTGTGGATAGCGGGGCCAAAGTTACGAGAGCGGAACAATTCGTCGTATAGCCACGATGATTTAAATTTCTCTGTAAAGTTTGTTAACTCTTTTACTGGTGCCTCAGCATTTTCTGAAATGGCTTCAAAAATACTCTCTGCTGCAAGCATGCCCGACTTCATGGCCGTGTGATTACCTTTAATTTTGGCAAAGTTTAGGGTGCCTGCTTCACAACCAACCAGTAGGCCACCTGGGAAAGTCATCTTAGGTAACGAGTTAAACCCACCTTTGGCAATTGCACGTGCGCCATAAGATACACGTTTACCACCCTCAAGGTACTGTTTAAAAACAGGGTGGTGTTTTAAGCGTTGAAATTCGTCAAACGGGCTCAAATAAGGGTTGTCGTAGTTAAGGTCGACAATTAGCCCTACAAATACTTGATTATCTTCGGCGTGATATAAATAGCTGCCGCCTGTGGCATCATCCAATGGCCAGCCTGCACTGTGAACAACAAGGCCTGGCTGATGCTTAGATGGATCTATATCCCAAATTTCTTTAAAGCCGATGGCGTAGTGTTGCGGTGAACTATCTTCATCTAATTTGAAGTGTGAAATCAGCTCTTTTCCTAAGTGTCCGCGACAGCCTTCTGCAAACACCGTGTATTTGGCACGTAGTTCCATACCCGGCATGTAACCGTCTTTCGGTTCGCCATTTTCACTCACGCCCATGTCACCGGTAAGTACGCCGCCAACACTACCGTCTTCGTTGTAAATAACTTCAGAAGCTGCGAAACCGGGGAATACTTCAACGCCTAGCTGCTCGGCCTGTTCTGCTAGCCAACGACTAACATTACCCATAGATACGATATAGTTACCGTCATTATGCATAGTTTTGGGCGTAATGCCGTTTGGTAACTTCTTAGCTGACGTTTCATCATTAAGTAAATAAATGTGGTCTTCGGTTACCGGGGTGTTAAGTGGCGCACCTTTTTCTTTCCAATCGGGAAATAGTTCGTTAAGAGAACGAGGTTCAAATACCGCGCCTGAGAGAATATGTGCACCTACCTCGGAGCCCTTTTCGACCACACAAACCATAAGTTCTTGGTCTTTTTCATTCGCAAGCTGCATAAGCTTGCAAGCAGTTGATAATCCAGCTGGGCCGGCACCGACGATGACTACGTCAAACTCCATCGATTCTCGTTCCACGGGAGGCTCCTTATGTTTGTATTTTTATAATGCACTATTGATGAAACAAATAATGCTTTGTGTCAAAAACATGTAAATTAATTGTCGTTTTGCAAGGTAATGCAGGTTGACGTTTACGTCAACAGTAAGTACATTGCAAAGCAGTTTACGTTAACGTTAACTGGCAGTGTATTATACCTGCTCGTAAACGTGGTGTTAACGGCGTTTTAAGGCTAGCCTTTAAAAAACGTACGTTCCACGGATTCTTTTTTAACGTAGAGCACATTGTTAAAGTTTCAAAAAGCGTGGTGAAGTAATACGTTTTTAATTATTAATAGTTAATTATTAATGAAACGTAATTAGCACTGACGAACTCAACAATTGAGGTAAATATGAAAATACTCGTACCGGTCAAACGCGCGATCGACTACAACGTTAAGGTAAGAGTGAAGGCTGATGAATCAGGCGTAGATCTTACAAACGCGAAAATGGCCATTAACCCTTTTTGTGAAATTGCTGTTGAAGAAGCCGTTCGATTAAAAGAAAAAGGCGTGGCAACGGAAATCGTTGTTGTTTCAATTGGTGACAAAAGCTGCCAAGAACAAATACGCACAGCACTTGCCCTAGGTGCTGATCGTGGTATCCAAATTGATACCGACCAAAATCTTGATTCACTTCAAGTGGCAAAGCTTTTGGCGAAAGTGGTTGAAGAAGAACAGCCTCAACTTGTTATTCTTGGTAAGCAGAGCATTGACTCTGACAACAACCAAACTGGTCAGATGCTTGCAGCGCTAACAGGTATGCCTCAAGGTACCTTCGCATCAGAAGTGGTTGTAGATGGCGAGAAGGTGAATGTAACACGTGAAATTGACGGTGGCCTTCAAACGGTTGCACTTTCGCTTCCAGCTGTTGTAACGACAGATCTTCGTTTGAATGAACCGCGTTATGCATCGCTTCCAAATATTATGAAAGCAAAGCGTAAGCCTCTTGATGTTAAAGCTGCGGCAGACTTTGGTGTTGCGCTTGAATCAAACGTAAAGGTACTCAAAGTTACACCTCCGCCTCAGCGTGAAGGTGGCATTAAAGTAGCAGACGTTGCTGAGTTGGTAGATAAGTTAAAGAATGAAGCAAAGGTGATCTCATGAGCGTACTCGTATATGCAGAACACGACAATGCAAGCTTAAAGACTGAAACGCATAAGCTTGTAAACGCCGCACAAAAAATGGGTGGTGATATCCATGTATTAGTAGCGGGTGAAGGTTGCCAAGCGGTAGCTGAAGCAGCAGCGCAAATTGACGGCGTAGCAAAAGTACTTGTTGCTGACAATGCGGTTTATAAGTACCAGCTTGCTGAGAATACGGCTGACCTAGTAGTAGAACTTGCTGGCGACTACAGCCATGTTGTTGCCGCTGCAACCACTACAGGTAAAAACTTTATGCCTCGCGTAGCTGCATTGTTAGATGTTGCTCAAATATCTGACATTATTGGCGTAGAGAGCGAAGATACTTTTGTACGTCCTATTTATGCAGGTAACGCGATTGCTACCGTTCAATCATCTGACGCAAAAAAGGTGATTACGGTTCGTGCAGCATCATTCGATGCAGCTGCAACTGCAACTGGTGGTAGTGCTGAAGTAGCCGCAATTGATGTTGTTAAAGGTAGTGAGAAGTCTGACTTCGTTTCAGCAGAGCTTACTGAATCAGAGCGTCCTGAACTTACTGCTGCAGAAGTCGTTATTTCAGGTGGCCGCGGTATGCAAAACGGTGACAACTTCAAGCTTCTTGAAGGTATTGCAGACAAGCTTGGTGCAGCCATTGGTGCATCACGCGCTGCGGTAGATGCTGGCTTTGTTCCAAACGATATGCAGGTGGGCCAAACAGGCAAAATTGTTGCGCCTCAACTTTATATCGCTGTTGGTATTTCAGGGGCTATTCAGCACCTTGCGGGTATGAAAGACTCTAAAGTTATTGTTGCTATCAACAAAGACGAAGAAGCGCCAATTTTCCAGGTTGCCGACTACGGGTTAGTAGGTGACTTGTTTGACGTATTACCAGAGTTGGAAGGCTCTCTTTAATCTGCGTCTATAAACGATAATAAAACGAAAGGCTGCATTCTTGCAGCCTTTTTTGTAGGGAATTGTTATTCTACGCCCAGAGGTATTACAGGCATGTTCTATTTTTAAAGCAATGAGTTAAACGCGCACAACTGAATTATCTTCAATGCTAACAGGTGAGGGAATATAAGCATCGGCTTCCCAGTCGTTTTCCCACTTCTCTCCGTCAAGCAGATAACGGAACTGGTACTCGTGATCTTTCTCCAAATCTACCGTTAACGTGAAATCACCACTTTTCAATTTTTTCATCGTAAGTGGCTGTGACTTCCAGTCAGTAAAATCTCCGCACAGCGATGCTTCTTTGGCGTCCTTCGCCGCTTCCGCATTAAGTCGAAATGTCACTTTGCACAGAGGTTTTGATTTAAGGTATTGTTTCTTAAGACTCATAATGTGTTTTCCCTTCAACGTAGCGAAATCATTTCCGAGGCTACAATCTGTTAAGACTGCACTTAACTAGCAGCCGTCGGTTAACTCATAATCAATGAGTGATTAAATAATCAACGAAAAACTGATAATTATCAATCTTACTTTGTATTCTTTTGATAATTTTTTATATTAGGAAAGCTGATTTAAGTGTGCACATTGAAAACAATAAATAGACACAAAATTTAACAATCTAAATTGGGCACGCAAAACATAAAATTAGTACACTAGTGTTGTAACAATAATAATAGAATTTAGTCGGTTATCGGGTGTTTAATGATGCGTGCAGTGAGTCGCTGCGCCAACCTCATTCACGCTGCTTGCCTTCGTTCCTAGGGATAGTAAATGAAAAACTCCATGTTGATGAAAAGTGGTCTTCCATTAGTCATATTGTTGGTCGCATTCGTAGCGGCTACCGTTATGATAAAGTCACGCAAGCCGCCCGAACAAGCTCCCGTAGAAATTCCCGCTTTCCTTGTTGATGCAAAAGAAGTCTTTGCAGAGCCCGTAAATTTCATTGTTAAGTCTCAAGGTAATGTGGTGCCCCGAAATAAAACCGCATTAAGTGCACAAGTGAGTGGGCAAGTGATCAGTTTATCTGATGTGTTTATTGCAGGTGGCACGTTTAAGAAAGGCGACGTGTTGGCAACACTTGAACAAGATGATTACCGCACTGACCTTAAGCTTGCCGAAGCAGAACTGGCCCAAGCTCAGGCTGCGCTTCAAGAGGAAATCGCACGGGGTAAAGTGGCCGAGCAAGAATGGCGTTCGGTCAGCAGTGTAGCTCCTCCAGAGTTAGGTTTAAGAAAACCGCAGTTGGCAAAAGAACAAGCAAACGTTAAAGCAGCAGAAGCGAAGTTAGAGCGCGCCAAGCGCAACTTGGCCAGAACGCAGATTACCGCCCCTTATAACGGTATTGTGGTTGAGCGCAATATCGACCTTGGTCAGTTTGTGGCGATGGGCTCCGTGCTTGGTACGATTTATTCAACTGATACTGCTGAAGTAAGGTTGCCTATCACTGACAGCGATTTGATGTTTATTAACATTGCGGGGCAGTCTAGTGACAGTGCTCCGGTTACGTTAACAGCTTCTGTAGGGGGGATGAAGCGAACTTGGGAAGGTAAGCTGGTGCGTTCCGAAGGTATATTAGATACGGGCAGCCGCGTAGTGTACGCCATCGTAGAGGTGAGAGACCCATACAACTTGAAGTCTTCACACAAGTCACCTTTGCGTTTTGGTCAATTCGTTGAAGCTGAAATTACGTCTCGTCAAAACGAAGAGCTTGTGGTGCTTCCCCGCAGTATATTGCGTTTAGACAATACGGTTTTGACTGTTAACGACAACCGTGAAATAGAAATTAAACCTGTAGAGGTTGCACGCACAACCGCAAAAGAGGTGTTCGTGCGCTCTGGTATAACTGAGGGAGCCTTAGTGGTAACTAGTGCTGTACCTAACCCATATAACGGGATGAAAGTTCGACTTCCCGGTGATGAGCCCGTACTTGCCGATACTGCCGAAGCGGATATCTCCGATAGCTCTGAAAAGGTGGAAAGTGAACGCTCGGAAGGTGAAAACTAATGAGTCGCATCGATACTAATAAAGGCATTATTGCCTGGTTTGCACGCAATAATGTAGCAGCAAATTTGCTAATGATTTTGCTTATTGTGGGCGGCTTGTTCAGTGCTTTTAGTATACAAAAACAAGTATTTCCAAGCTTTGAAATAGACGTTATTAGCGTTCGTGTACCCTATCTGGGTGCAGCGCCTCAAGAAGTTGAAGAAGGGGTACTCCTTAAAATTGAAGAGGCTATAAAAGATTTAGAAGGCATAAAACAACTCAACTCGACCGCCGTTGAAGGCATGGGAACAGTGAGTATACAAGTTGAAGAAGATTACGATGTTCAGTCACTACTTGATGAAGTGAAAGTCCAAGTAGACGCTATTCCAAGCTTTCCTGCAGATACTGAAAAGCCTGTTATTTATCGTCAAAAGATTCAACAAGACGTGATATGGCTATCAGTCTACGGTGATGCTTCTGAAAGGGAGCTTAAGGAATTTGCTAAAGACTTACGCGACGACATTGCTAATTTGCCAGGTATTTCAAGTGTTCAGGTGGTTGGCGCAAGAGACTATGAAATTTCTGTTGAGCTATCTGAAGTTGACTTGCAAAAGTACAATCTTACGTTTGCTGATGTGGTGGCGCGTTTAAGTCAAACCAGTGTGGACTTACCCGGTGGCTCAATTCGCACTGAAAACGGCGATATACTGCTTAGAACAAAAGGACAGGCCTATACTGGCTGGGACTTTTCACAAATTGTTCTTGTAACAAACGCTAACGGGACGCGCGTTATGCTTGGTGACGTAGCCTATATCAACGATGGTTTTATTGAGAATAATCAATATGCGCTCTTCGATGATAAACCAGCGGTAAGTCTTCGGGTACAAGCGGTAGGAGACCAAAACGCGTTAGAAATTTCAGAGCAAGTTAACGCTTACATTGACAGTCAAAAATCGGAATTTCCAGCACACATCACTGCCGATACATGGGGGGATAGCTCTTTCTATTTGGCTGACCGACTGAACATGATGCTTGAAAATATGTTTTTCGGTGCACTGCTTGTATTCTTAGTTCTTTCACTGTTTTTGAAAATTAAGCTCGCGTTCTGGGTAATTGTGGGCTTGCCAGTCTGCTTTCTTGGCACCTTGCTGGTAATGCCTTTAGATATGGTTGGTGTTTCCATCAACATGCTGAGTCTATTCGCATTCATTCTTGTACTGGGGATTGTGGTCGACGATGCAATTATTATGGGTGAATCGGCTTACTCTGAGATCGATAAAAAAGGGCATAGTGCTGACAACGTTATAGCTGGCGTTAAAAAAGTTGCTATGCCCGCAACTTTTGGTGTCTTAACCACTATTGCTGCGTTTTCACCTATGCTTATGGTATCAGGTCCATTTGGGATTATCTGGAAAACCATAGGTATAGTGGTAATCGTTTGTCTTATTTTCTCGCTTATTGAATCGAAGTTAATCCTTCCGGCGCACTTAGTGCACATGAAGCTTAAGCCTTATGATCCGCAAAAAGCTAACGCGTTCCAAAAGTTTCGAGACTTCTTTAGTGAAGGCATAAAGACATTCATTAATAATAAGTATGCGCCGTTTTTAGCAAAAGCAATACGCAATCGCTACACTACAGTGGCCGTTTTTTTGGCGATGCTTATTCTTACTGTGGGGCTATTCGGTGGTGGCATCGTGCGCTTCGTATTCTTCCCGAGTATTCCTAGTGACTTTATGATGGCCAGCTTTGAGTTAGAGCCTGGTTCGTCACTTGAGCAGCGAGACAAGGTACTAACTACACTTCGTGAAGCTATGCACCGCATGGATGACAAAGTCGCAGAAGAGACGGGGGAAAATGTCATTAAGCACGCCATCGCCTTTGATAATGGCAATCTAGGTGGTGAAATTTTTGCGGAGCTTACCAAGGGGGAAACCCGTACGCTGACTGATTTCGAGATTCAAGACTTGTGGCGTCAAGAGCTACCCGAAATTCCTGGGGTAAAGTCGTTCAATATTAGTTCACCGGGAGGGCCTGGGGGCGGCTCTGACCTTAGCTTTGAATTTAGTTCTAGCGATATTAAAGCGCTTCGAGCAATCAGTGACCAGCTAAAAGAGGCGTTAGACAAATACGAAGGCGTCACTGACATCAACGATACTTTCTCAGGCGGCAGTGAAGAAATTCAGTTAGCATTGAAGCCTCAGGCTGATGCTTTAGGTATTTCACTTCGCGACCTAGGGCAGCAAGTTCGCTTTGGTTTTTACGGTGCAGAAGTTCAGCGTATTCAGCGAGATGATGAAGAAATCAAGGTTATGGTTCGCTATCCTAAAGCGGAGCGAAGCTCTGTAGAGCACCTTGAAAATATGCGAATTCGAGCACCTAACGGCCAAGAAGTCCCGTTTGAGCAAGTGGCAACATTTACAGTGGGTCAGGGGTTTGATTCGATAATTCGTGTCGATGGAAAACGTTCGGTAACGGTAACAGCCGTAGTGGATAAAGCTCTGCTCGATCCATCAGAAGTCACCAACGATGTAATTGAAAATTTGATGCCAGACCTACTAGCCCGCTATCCAAGTGTAGAGTTTCAGCTTCAAGGCAACTCAAAAGAGCAAGCTGATGCTATGGTAAGCCTGATGCAAGGGCTCTTGTTTGCATTGTTTGCTATTTATGCCTTACTTGCCATACCGCTTAGGTCTTACAGCCAACCTTTCATTATTATGTCAGTCATTCCTTTTGGTATTGTCGGTGCGATTGTCGGGCATTTAGTACTGGGGATGGCAGTAAGCGTACTTTCATTCTGCGGCATTATCGCATTGTCGGGTGTCGTAGTTAATGACAGCTTAATTATGGTGGACTTTGTTAACCGCGCACGTAAAGAAGGCATGTCGCTTATGGATGCGGCTATTAGCGCTGGTACACAGCGTTTTAGAGCTATCATCTTGACTTCATTAACAACCTTTATGGGTCTTATGCCAATCGTATTTGAGCGTAGTCTTCAGGCTCAAGTTGTGATCCCCATGGCTATTTCTTTAGCCTTTGGTATTTTATTTGCCACGGTGATTACCTTACTGTTAGTGCCCGCTTTGTACCTTATTTTAAACGACCTTAAAAATGTGTTTAAAGGTCGAAAACACGCAGAAGTTACGACAGAAAGCTAAAAAGATAATGCCGGGTAATACCGGCATTTTTCTTTAAAGGAATAAAACATGAAGAAAAAGCTGATATACGCTGCCGTGGTTGCAGCATCTGCAGGCCTAACTTGGTCATGTACAAGTTCGCAAAACGAAACAACCGCATCGAAGCAAAATGAAGTAAATAGCGCCTCCATGCCTAAGATCTCGAGTTATCCGGAAACTAAAACTGTGGCACACAAAGATAACTACCACGGTACGATAGTCAGCGATCCATACCGCTGGCTAGAGGAAGAAAAGAGCGAAGAAGTAAAGGCTTGGGTTGACTCACAGAACGCGCTTGCTCGCCCTTATCTGACCGAACTATCTTCTAGAGAGCTTTACAAGGAACGCTTAACCGCACTTTGGGACTACGAAAAGTATTCAACTCCTTATATGGTAAACGGCAAGCTGTTTTATTCATATAACAATGGCCTTCAAAATCAATACGTGCTTTATATGGCTGATGGCGTGAACGATGAACCTCAAGTACTTATCGATCCGAATACATTGAGTGATGACGGCACCGTTTCAATGGCGTCGACTGAACTTAGCCCTAAAGCTTCATATCTTGCCTATATGCTGTCTGACGGCGGTACCGACTGGAAAACTATCCACGTTCGTAACACCAGCAGCAAAACAGACTTAACCGACACCATTGAAGGCATTAAGTTTTCAAATATTGCGTGGTTGCCCGATGAAAGCGGTTTTTTCTATTCTCGTTATCCTAAAAATGAGTCAGGCAAATACGATGATAGCCAAACCGTATCTATCTATTTTCACGCTATGGGTACGAAGCAAAGCGCAGATAAAAAGGTCTTTGCTTTTGATAATAAACCCACTTGGAACCCATACCCATCAGTTGTGCAAGACGGAAAAACGTTGCTTATATCCGTTTTCGAGGGGTACCAGGCTAATGGTGTCTACGCTAAATCTCTTGAAAAAGAAAACAGTGAACTTGTTCCCGTTTTCGATAAGTGGGATGGGCGTTACGATTTAATCGGCGAACAACAAAATGCGCTATTTTTTAAGTCTACTGCAGGCGCGCCAACAGGTAAGGTTATCAAAGTCACTTTTGATAATAGCGTTAAAGCAACAGACACTGTAATTGAGAGTTCTCCAGATACCTTGTCTAGTGTCTCACTTTTAGGTGAAAAGCTTTTTGCTCAGTATCTAAAAGACGTAAAGGGGCAGGTAAGTGTCTTTGATTTAAGCGGCAAAAAGGTCGATGAAATTGCGTTTTCCGATATCGGTAGCGTAAGCGGCTTTTATGGCGGTAAAAATGCAGATACCACTTTTTATAAACTTACTGGGTTTACTAACCCGGGTCAGGTCTATGCCTATAATATTGAAAGTGGCGAATCATCACTGTTCAAAACAATCGACACGGGAATTAACTACGACGATTATGAAACTAAGCAGGTGTTTTATACCAGCAAAGATGGCACTAAGGTGCCCATGTTTATTGTGCATAAAAAGGGCTTAAAGCTGGATGGCAATAATAAAACCCTGCTATATGGTTATGGTGGTTTTAATATTTCACTGCTGCCACGCTATTCAGTATCACGCATGGTATGGGTAGAGCAGGGTAATGTGCTAGCCATAGCTAACTTACGTGGTGGTGGCGAATATGGGCAGCAGTGGCACAAGGCTGGGACTAAGTTAGATAAGCAAAACGTATTCGATGACTTTATCGCCGCCGGTGAGTATTTAGTGGAAAGCGGCTATACCACGCCAGAGAAAATGGGTATTCAGGGGGGCTCAAATGGCGGTTTGCTTGTTGGTGCGACCTTAACACAGCGCCCGGATCTCTTCTCTGCCGCTTTACCAGCAGTCGGTGTATTAGATATGCTGCGCTATCACACGCCAAGTGCAAATGCGCGAGCCTGGTCCTCTGATTATGGGTTAAGTGAAAACAAAGACGAATTTGAAGCGCTTTATGCTTATTCGCCACTTCACAACACTAAGCCGGGCACGTGCTACCCAGCTACATTAGTTACTACCGGTGATCACGACGACCGTGTTGTGCCGTGGCACAGCTATAAATTTGCAGCTCAACTACAGGCTGACCAAAGCTGTGATAACCCAGTTCTGCTTCGTGTTGAAACTCGAGCTGGTCACGGTGCGGGTACGCCAACATGGATGCAAATAGAAGGGTATGCCGACCAGTGGGCCTTTTTGGAATCCGCTCTCAACTAGCGCATATATACTGCTATTAAATAGAAGCCGCTTTAAAAAGCGGCTTTTTTGTTTGCATTTTAAACAAATGAACATATACTGTATAAATATCAGTATGGTTTATTTTGAGTCTTATTTGGTTGGGCGATTTTGCACAACCTTTAGGAGAAAATTATGCAAACAGGCATTAAAGCGGTTGATCAACTTATTTCAAAACACGGCATTATGGCTGATTTAGGTGCAGACACGTTTCAACGCCGTACTCGCCTAACCGGTGGCGATGAGCGCGCTAACGCATTGCCATTTTGTATGTATCAAAAAGTGGCACATGCCCCATTATCAAAGCAGTTTACCGTGCACCACTTTTATATGCCGAGTAATAAAGGGAAGTTAGCAAGCTTTCTGTTTGATGAAAAAGGGCAATTGATAGAGCAAGTCTACTATCAAAAAGTCGCGCGCTGGGTGCAGGTTTGTAGAAAACTGCAGCAGCTAGTGCAAATGCCTACGTCTGATATTCATATGGCGGCATGATAGACATAAAAAAGCGGTGCCGTTTTTCAACGCCACCGCTTTTGATAATCTCAATAGCCACAATAAATGAAAGTAGCTACTTATCTTTGCTTAATAGTAAGTGTACTTGAACTCAACACCCCAAATGCGCGGCTCATTTACGATACCTGTAAGGTTGTTGAAGTCGATTGCACCTTTAACATTGTTTTCGTCAGTAATGTTACGACCAAATAGCGCTACCGTGTAGTTGTGCGCGAAGTTTTCGTAACCAATACGTAGACCGCCTTCAAAGTTGTCGTCAGTAGTGAACTCAACCGCTTCGTATAGGAAGATGTTTGTTTTACCTTGGAACGCCCAATCAGTAAATACGAAGAACTCGCCATCATCACCCATAGGGATGGTGTAGCGTGCTGTGAAGTTAAAGATAGACTCTGGCGCTTGAGGGAATGGGTTACCGTCGATAGAGGCCACGAAGCCGTCTGGACGAGGGTCCGTTACCGTACAGTTACCGGTAAATCCATCAGCAGCACTTGTTCCACACGGTGAAACAGTTAAAGAGTCATCTTTAATTTCAGTGTGGTTATAGCTGTAACCTGCTGTAAACGTTAGCTCATCAGTAGCTAGCCACTGTGCGTCTACTTCAAAACCATACGCTTCGCCTTTGTCTGCGTTTACAAGCGCAGTAAAGTTGTTGCCACCACCGATTGCTGAGAACTGCATGTCATCTACTGTGTAGTAGAATGCTGCTGCGTTTAGACGTAGTGAATCATCGAACAAGTCCGACTTAATACCAAGTTCAAATGAGTTGATGGTTTCTGCATCTGCAACGGAAGGCGAGCCCTCGAATGCAACATCGCGGCCTTGAATTGTTTGAGCACGGAAGCCATTAGCGTAGCGAGCAAAAACAGACATATCATCAGTAACGCGGTAGTTTGCGCTTAATTCAAAGCTCGTTTGACCGTCATCTACGTCAATGTCTTCATAGTCTTGAACTTGAGCAGCGCCAATTACTAGAGCAAAACCGTCAACGTTTTGATCGCCGACTACTAAACTTTTTGAGTCATGGGTGTAACGAATACCGCCCGTAACGTTTAGTTTTTCGTTAACTTGATAAGACGTCTGACCGAATACCGCCCATGTTTGGTTTTCATGGAATACGGTTGTTGCACCAAAGAATCCGTCGATGCTGGTAACGTTAAACGATGCGTCATAGTAGAACGCACCTAGCTGCCAGTTCAAAGCATCGCGCGTGTTGCTTGAAAATCTGAATTCTTGGGTGTATTGCTCTAGGTCGTCAAGGTTATCTTGCGTTACCGCAGAGAAAGGAATAAACCCAGGGCCTGAAGTGCCGTCAGCACGATTAAAGCCACCATCAACGTCACCTAGGCTAGAGCCTTCAGCTGTTTCAATGGCTGAGATCGACGTGAATGTAACTTCATCCATATCGTACTCTAATTTAAGTGAAGCACCAAAACCGTCGTATTCTTGTGGGTTGTTATCAATGCCGTCGCCTTGAAGATCGCCGTCATAGAATACAGTTTCGCGATCGTAGTTTTCGTTAAGCTCGTTGCTGCCTTTAGTAAACACGTTAGCGCGGAAAATAGACGCTGTACCTTCAAGCTCGCGGCCGTGTACGTTTAGCAAAGCAGAAAAGTCAGCAGACGGCTCCCAAAGAAGCTGTAGACGGTAGGCTTTTTCGTCGTAACCACCGATGGCATCGTTTTCTCCGGTGAAGGCATTATTGATGTAATCGTCGCGTTCTTGCGATAGTAGCGATAAACGCGCTGAAAGCTCGTCAGTAAGACCGCCGCTAATCGCGCCTTCAAAATTCATAGTTCCGTATGAACCAAAGCCAGCTTTCGCATAACCTTCAACATCTTGTGTAGGTTTAACGGTGTCAAATTTAATTATGCCGGCTGTAGTGTTACGACCGAATAATGTGCCTTGTGGACCGCGCAGTACTTCAACTTGTTGAACGTCGAAAAGCGGGAAGCTTTTAAGTACCACGTTTTCCATTACCACTTCGTCCATGATAATAGAAACAGGTTGTGATGCAGCAAGGTCGAAGTCGGTGTTACCTAGACCACGAATATAAAAACGCGGTGCAACACGACCATTTGATGACTCAGCATAAAGACCAGGTACACGAACTGCTAGAGCAAGAATATCTTCACCGCCAGAGAAAAGGCTTTCGAATTTCTCACCGCTTAGCGTCGCAACAGAAATAGGTACTTCCTGAATTGACTGAGTACGCTTTTGCGCAGTAACGGTAATCTGTTCAAGTGAGGCTTCTTTTTTTTCTGTCGTCGCGGCCTCTTGTGCAAGAACTGAAGAGCTGAACGCAGCACTAACGGCTAACGCTAGTGTGGCGATTTTGTGTGTTCTCATGTTTCCACCAAGATGATTTTAAATTTATACTTTTGTAGTGTTTTTAGCACAAAAATTAACAATCTATGCTTGGCGCTGCATTTTACACAAACTTTTGCGTAAAAACTTCAAATTTGTGCAATACGACGCGTTTTTCATCGCAAATGCACAATATTAGTTAGAGCGCATGTACTCAAAACGCCTTTGTGCACAGGCGTGGAACATTTGTCTTAGAACAAAGATATTTTTTGGTGCGTTTTATATAAAAGCATTCCACCAGATCCTAGCTGCGCTTGAATTTTGCACGATACTGAGATGGTGATAATCCAGTAGTTTTTTTAAAGAGACGTGTGAAAGAACTAAGGTCTTCATATCCCACGGCGCTGATTAAGCGCTCTAACGGCATCCCGGAGGTTTCCAAAAGCTTTCTCGCATGCTCAATGCGTAGCGACTGTAAATACTGACCTGGTGTAATATCACACGCGTTTTTAAAACGGCGTATAAGTGTACGTTCGGTCATATTATGCCTTTGCGCTAATTCGCCGAGCGTAAATTTGTTCTGCACGTTTTTCTCTAAGAAGGATTGCACTGCTTTAATGTCCTTGTCTGAGTGAAAATGCCTCTGACGACTGCTCGCGTAAACAGTTTGGCTCGTTCTAGACACATCTAACACGTGGGATTTTGCCGTATCACTGGCAATTTGATGGCCACAATAGCGTTCTATCAACAAGATAGATAAATCAATCCACGCCATGCCGCCGCCTGCACAAAACACTGTATCGTCTTCAGTGACCATTTTCTCGGGTTGTAAGTTTACGGTAGGGTACATGGTCTTAAATTTATCTGCATACCCCCAGTGGGTGGTGGCAGTTTTATTGTTTAGTAGTTCGGATTGGGCCAAAAGAAAAGTGCCTGTGCAATTGGCCGCGATGTCGGCCCCCATCTTTTGAAGGCGCCTTATATGTACAAGCAGAGGCGCTGTGCTTTCTAGCACTTCATCAATATCGCCACCAATTGTTGGAATTAACAGAATGTCGGTGTGCGACACATCTTCAATGGCGATATTTGGCTGCAATATTACCTGATTAGAGCAGAGAATAGGCTGCCCGTGGTGACTGGCCAACTGTACTTTGAACTGTGGGCTGGTCGGTAAGCTGTGTATTCGCTGCCAACTAATACCTGCGAAAGCAAATACATCGAGGGCTCCCGTAATGGCAGATGCTAGCGCTTGATTAAATCCGAGTACGGTCACGGTGAATTTCGTGTCATTCATAAAAATAATTCGAGTTATAAAGTAATATAAAGCTCAGTGATTGTTGGCGTGATTGGCCATTATTGTGTCATTAATGACAATAATGGCACGATAACGAATATGACACAATGTGTTAACAAGTATTCGTAGAGGACAGGACACCATGGCCGACCAACTTATTCCCCGCCGTGAAATGCAATTTCAGCTGTACGAAGTTTTAAATACCGCTGCCTTATGTGAAAAAGCACGCTTCGAAGAGCACAATGTGGAAACTTTCAACGCCGTTATCGACATGGCTGAGAAGATGGCAGAAGAACTGTTTCTTCCTCATAACGCTGTTGCTGATAAAAATGAGCCTACTTTTGACGGCACCAAAGTCTCTATGATTGATGACGTAAAAGTGGCTTTTGACACATATAGAGAGTCTGGGTTTATCGCGGGTCATTTTGATTTTGAAGATGGCGGTATGCAGCTTCCTGTTACCGTTATGAATGCCTGTGCGGGCTACTTCTTGGCGGCTAACCCATCGTCAACTGCTTATCCTTTCTTAACTGCAGCGGCTGCTAATGTCATTAAACACTTTGCCTCTGAAGATATCAAAAGTGCGTTTTTATCAAAAATGCTAGCGGGTGATTTCACTGGAACCATGGCACTTACTGAGCCCCATGCCGGTTCGTCACTTGCTGATATTCGTACATCTGCAAGGCCGCAAGATGATGGTACGTATCGAATCAAAGGCAGCAAGATTTATATCTCAGGTGGTGAGCATGAGCTTTCTAACAACATCGTACATTTGGTGTTGGCGAAAATTCCAGGTGGCCCAGCTGGTGTAAAAGGCATCTCCTTATTTGCTGTACCTAAATACCGCCTCGACGCTGACGGCAACCCAGATGTGCGCAACGACGTTACCCTTGCTGGCCTCATCCACAAAATGGGCTACCGAGGTACAACTTCAACCGCACTAACCTTTGGCGAAAATGGTGACTGCCACGGCTACCTTATTGGCGAGCCACACCAAGGTTTGCGCTACATGTTCATGATGATGAACGAAGCACGCATTGGCGTGGGCTATGGTGCTGCCATGATAGGATATCGCGGGTACCGTTACTCACTAGAATATGCCAAAGACCGTACACAAGGTCGTGCCGCGCCAAATCTCGCACCAGAAGATGAGCCAACACCTATTATCAATCACGGTGACGTGCGACGTATGTTGCTAGCGCAAAAGGCCTACTGTGAAGGCGGTATGTCCCTCTGCTTGTACGGCAGCATGCTCATCGATGAGATGGAGACAGAAACTGACAGCGAAAAGCGCACCGAGCTTTCTCAGCTTTTAGATCTTTTAACACCCGTGTTCAAAGCATGGCCTTCGGAGTTTGGCCCTAAAGCCAACGATTTGGCTATTCAAATTCTAGGTGGTGCGGGCTACACCCGTGAATATCCTGTTGAGCAGTGCTGGCGAGATAATCGCTTAAACCCAATTCACGAGGGCACAAATGGTATTCAGGCGTTAGACCTGCTAGGAAGAAAGTTATGGCAGCACGACGGCAAAGGTCTTCAGGTGCTGCTTTCTCGTGTAACCAGTGATATGAAGCGCGCAGAAACGCCAAGAGCAAAGGCGCTGGTTGCAAAATTAAAACCTTATCTAGATCAGCTTGGCGGTTTAATCCAACAAGCAGCGGCAGATCTGCGTTCAGATAAGCAACCAGTTTTGTTAACCAATGCGAGTTGCTTCTTAAATGTATTTTCAAGTTGTGTGGTGAGCTGGATTTGGCTGCGCCAGGCAAATGTTGCCGAACAAGCACTCGCTAACGGTGCAGGCGAGCAAGATGCTGATTTTTATGAAGGTAAATTAGCGGCCGCGGAATACTTCTTAAATTGGGAATTACCGCTGGTCAGTCGCGATATTGAAGTGCTTTCTTCACGCGAGGCAACGTGTAACAACGTAAAAGCGAGTTATTTTTAATCATTCAAAACAAAGAGCATGCGCAGTGACCTTTATTTAACAGCGTTGCGCTTGTTCACGAAATTGGAGTACAGCTAATGAATGTAGCTGCAAATGTTGAAGGTAAACACATTCTTATTACTGGTGGTGGCTCGGGGATAGGCGCTGCATCGGCCCGCGTATTAAGTGCACGGGGTGCAATTGTTGGAATTGCCGACTTAAACGAAGATAACGCGAATGCGTTAGCTAGAGAAATTATTGCAGCTGGTGGTAAAGCATATGCAGTTGCTGTTGATGTTACCGAACCTGTTCAAGTCAACGCGATGTTTGATACTGCGCTTTCTCACCATGAAAAGATTGACGTGATCATTAACAACGCGGGTATCGATCATTTTCCTGCGCCACTCACCGAAGTCGACGACGCAATGTTCATGAAAAACATTCAGGTCAACTTAGCTGGTGTGTGGTACTGCATGAAAAACGCACTGAAGCACATGACGGCAACAGGTGGCGGTCACATTATTAATATCGCATCAGTAGCAGGTTTGCGTTCAGCGCCCATGATAAGTGCTTATAGTGCGTCTAAGCACGGAGTAATAGGGCTGACAAAATCGGCGGCGGTGGAGTACGCGCGAGCGAATATCCGCATCAACGCAGTATGTCCTAGTTTTGTCGATACGCCTATGGTTCAAGGCGTTTTATCAAAATTGGATGAACGAGGCCAAAAAGGGCTTATTGGCGCCAATCCAATGAAGCGTTTGGGTAAACCAGAAGAGATTGCTAATGCCATTGCTTGGTTGTGTAGTGATGAGTCGTCATTCATGACGGGTCAGTCAGTAGTACTCGACGGTGGTATGTTGGCCTAGAGCAGGCACCGTAACAAGCGTTAATAAGAGAAATTAAGCACACAGCACTTTATCAGCAAGAATTAAGGATATGACAATGAAGAACCTTTTTGATTTAACAGGAAAAGTGGCACTGGTTACAGGTGCAAGTCGCGGTATCGGTGAGTCTATTGCCCGTTTGCTTGCCCAGTATGGCGCGCATGTAATTGTATCAAGCCGCAAAATTGACGGCTGTGAAGCCGTGGCTTCTTCAATTCGTGACGCAGGTGGTAAGGCGACAGCGCTAGCGTGTCATGTGGGTGAGATGGAGCAAATTACAGAAGCATTTAACGTCATTAAACGGGATTTTGGAAAATTGGATATTCTAGTAAACAACGCGGCAGCCAATCCTTACTTTGGGCATATCTTAGATACTGATCTTGGCGCCTACAATAAAACTGTAGACGTCAATATTCGTGGCTACTTCTTCATGTCGATTGAAGCTGGCAAAATCATGAAAGAGCAGGGTGGTGGCGTCATTCTCAACACGGCATCGGTAAATGGTGTAACACCGGGCGACATGCAGGGGATTTATTCTATAACGAAAGCTGCGGTTATCAGCATGACTAAGTCATTTGCAAAAGAGTGCGGTAGCTTGAACATTCGCGTAAACGCATTATTGCCAGGTTTAACCGATACTAAATTTGCGTCAGCGTTAACAACTAACGAGCAAATCTTGAAGCACGCGCTCAAAGTTATTCCACTAGGTCGTGTCGCTGACCCAGATGAAATGGCGGGCACGGTATTGTATTTAGTATCAGACGCTTCAACCTACACAACTGGCACGACAGTGGTGGTAGATGGTGGTATGCTAGCGTAATTAGATACAGTTACGAGATACGACCATGCATATATGGGTTGACGCCGACGCGTGCCCTGCAGTGATCAAAGACATTCTTTTTAAGGCAGCCAGACGTACCAAGCTGCCTTTGTCTTTGGTGGCTAACCATTCTATGTCTGTTCCACCAGACAAGCACATAACCTTAACGCAAGTTCCCTCAGGGTTTGATGCTGCTGACGACTATATAGTAGAGAAGTGTGAAGCGGGCGACTTGGTGATTACCAATGACATTCCATTGGCCGCTGATGTACTGGCAAAAAATGCGCTAGCATTAAATAATCGTGGTGAAGAATACGATAAGTCGTCTATTAAGCAGATACTGGGCATGCGTGATTTCATGGAAACTATGCGCTCAAGCGGCGAACACACAGGCGGCCCAAAAGCCTTCTCCCAACGTGACAAACAAAACTTCGCCAACGCACTAGACCGACTCCTCACCCAAGGCCTCCGCAACCTCAAATAAAATAGTGGGGTCAGAGTCTGAGGTATCCCCACAAA
>NZ_CACSIH010000115.1:0-60764 GCF_902705805.1 Alteromonas alvinellae
GGATGAGGCGCAAGCCTCACCCTACTCGATATGTAGAACCACTATAGCTGCGCTAACACGCCGCGATTACGAACATTTTAAACCTAGCAGAGTAGGCAATGATCTATGCGGACTAAGATAAAGTGTGTCAATCACCAGTATTGTGTAGGGAGGTATACTTTATATTTTGGAAAGAAGTGTACTAACGGAAAATGAAAATACGGGAGCAAAGCTTGTTGGTTAGGCGCTCTGTACCAACACGTTACGTTACGATAACGTAATGCTTTTTTTGGGGGGGTAAAATTAGAGCACAACCAACCACACAGACGCTTTACTGCACCTATATTCTTTGAATGGCAAAAAAACCAAAAGCCTGACTCAGGGCCAGGCTTTATAAATTCTTTTCTTAACGCTCAGGTTCTTCTTTGAAGCCAATGTTCTCAGCATGCAGGCCCTTAGGGCCTTGCTGTACTTCGAACGTAACTTCTTGACCTGCTTTTAGCGAACGATAGCCTTCCATTTGAATCGTAGAGTAATGCGCGAAAATATCTTCACCACCGTCCTCAGGTACGATAAATCCAAAACCCTTTGCGTTGTTAAACCATTTAACTTTGCCAACCGCCATACTTCGACTTCCTCTTAATCCTTGAACTCACGAGTATATGCCCCCATTATAGATCCGGAGACACTGGGGAAAGAGTATTGACTACAGTTCCTTTAAAGTCCTGCTTTAAAGTGCTAAACGTGTAATACTCAAAACCACCATACAAAATGTAGATTTTTTAACCATATTATGTCAAGGGCAAATGTGAATAAATTTATACAAAAGTTTGTACACATATGCCGGTAAACCACTATTATTAAGTTATGAGTAAAGACAACGCTATTAGTATCGAAAAGGAAAAACAGAAAGACGCGCAGCGACAGAAGCCGCAGCCGCCTCCCATGTATAAAGTGTTGTTGAACAATGACGACTATACACCGATGGATTTTGTCATTGAGGTACTCATGCAGTTTTTCAATATGGACGCTGAGAAAGCCAACCAACTTATGCTGACCGTTCATTATCAGGGAAAAGCCGTGTGTGGCATTTTCACTGCTGAGATAGCAGAGACAAAAGTGATGCAGGTAAATCAGTACGCACGCAAACATCAGCATCCGTTGATGTGCACGATGGAGCAGGCATAAGGTTTTTTGTAGAGGGCGAGCAATATGTTAAATAAAGAATTAGAACAAACGTTGAATGATGCGTTTGTATTTGCCAGAGAGCACCGTCACGAGTTTATGACGGTTGAGCACTTGTTGTTGGCATTGCTTGATAACTCAGCTGCTCGTGATGCGCTTAAAGCGTGTGGTGCCGATATCGAGGCGATTAAGAGTGAACTGCTATCGTTCGTTAAAGATACGACGCCACTTATTCTGGATGACCAATTAAACGAACGGGAAACTCAGCCCACGCTCGGTTTTCAGCGCGTGCTTCAGCGGGCGGTTTTTCATGTGCAATCGTCGGGTAAAGACGAAGTTACGGGCGCCAATGTGCTCGTCGCTATCTTCAGTGAGCAAGAGTCGCAGGCGGTTTACATTCTTAAGAAAGCAGACGTAACGCGCTTAGACGTTGTGAACTTTATCAGTCATGGTGTTAGTAAAGCAGATGATGACGAGCCTGTTAACCCTGAAGCATCGGAAGAATCTGAAGCAGGTGAAGAGGGTGGTTCTGCGTTAAGTAAATACGCTACCGACCTTAACCGCCACGCAAAAGACGGCAAAATTGACCCGCTTATTGGGCGCGATTCTGAAGTAGAGCGTACGATCCAAATTTTATGTCGTCGTCGTAAAAATAACCCATTACTAGTGGGTGAAGCGGGCGTAGGTAAAACTGCTATAGCAGAGGGTTTAGCTTACCGAATAGTAAACGAAGACGTGCCTGATGTTATTGCTGAAAGCACAGTATATTCACTGGATTTAGGTGGCCTTCTTGCTGGTACTAAATATCGCGGTGACTTCGAGAAGCGTTTAAAAGCAATCTTGAAAGAGCTAGGCAAAGATAAAAACGCTATTTTGTTTATTGATGAAATCCATACCATTATAGGCGCGGGTGCTGCATCAGGCGGTGTGATGGATGCTTCCAACTTACTTAAGCCTAAGCTGTCAAGCGGTGAACTACGTTGCATTGGCTCAACTACATATCAAGAATACCAAGGTATTTTTGAGAAAGATCGCGCGCTGGCACGTCGTTTCCAAAAAGTTGACGTAACTGAACCTAGCGTGAGCGATACCACAAAGATATTGCTTGGCCTTAAGAGCCGCTACGAAGAGCACCATAACGTGCGCTTTACTCAAAAAGCGATTCAAGCTGCGGCAGAATTGTCAGCGAAATACATCAATGAACGTCACCTTCCAGATAAGGCCATTGATGTAATGGACGAGGCGGGAGCAAGTCAGCGTTTGTTGCCACCTTCCAAGCGTAAAAAGACTATTGGTGTGGGTGACATTGAGCAAATAATTGCGAAAATGGCGCGAATCCCAGAGAAGTCTGTCTCAGCCTCTGATAAAGAAGTACTTAAAAACCTTGGTCGCAACCTTAAGATGGTCGTATTTGGTCAGGATAAGGCTATAGAGACGCTTAATGACGCTATATTGCTGTCACGTTCTGGGCTTGGCAATGAAGCAAAACCAATTGGTAGTTTCTTATTCGCCGGTCCAACTGGTGTTGGTAAAACAGAAGTAACTCAACAGCTGGCTAAAATCATGGGTGTTGAGCTTGTACGTTTTGATATGTCTGAGTACATGGAACGTCATGCTGTGAGCCGACTTATTGGCGCGCCTCCTGGTTACGTTGGCTTCGACCAGGGTGGTCTGTTAACAGATGCGGTGATTAAAAATCCGTATTCGGTAGTCTTGTTAGATGAAATTGAGAAAGCGCATAGCGACATCTACAATATTCTTCTTCAAGTGATGGACCACGGTACGCTGACTGATAACAACGGCCGCAAAGTTGACTTCAGAAACGTGGTGTTGGTGATGACCACTAATGCTGGTGTTCAGGAAACAGTGCGCAAGTCCATTGGTTTTAAGCAACAAGATCACAGTCACGATGCGATGTCTGAAATCAATAAGGTGTTTACACCTGAATTCAGAAACCGCCTAGACGGTATAATTTGGTTCAATCACCTTGACCCTGAAATTATTCTACAAGTGGTCGATAAGTTCATCATTGAGCTTCAGGCACAGCTTGACGTGAAGGGTGTGTCGCTTGAGGTTACCAGTGCAGCTCGCGCTTATATGGCCGAGAAAGGCTATGACAAAGCAATGGGAGCACGTCCTATGGCACGCGTTATTAAAGATGATCTTAAGAAAGAGTTGGCGAACGAGTTATTGTTTGGCGAACTGTCTAAGGGCGGAAACGTTAAAGTGGATTGCGTCGACGACAAACTTACCTTTGAGTACTCAGGTGTAGGAGCGACGTCTGAAGAAGCAGAGCCAAGCTGATAAAGCAAAGCATTTAATACGAAAAAGCCCGATCTTAATCGGGCTTTTTTTATGCGTTACCGCTTAAATGGCTCATTATCTTGCGCGATAAACGATACGACCTTTGGTCAAATCGTAAGGAGTCATCTCAACGGTGACCTTATCGCCAGTAAGAATACGGATATAGTTCTTGCGCATTTTACCAGAGATGTGTGCAGTCACCACGTGACCGTTTTCTAGTTCAACGCGGAACATAGTGTTAGGTAGCGTGTCCAACACAGTACCTTCCATTTCAATACAATCTTCTTTTGCCATGTAAAGCAGTTACCTCAGTAATTCAAAATTTTTGCCGCGCAGACCTTACCCAATCTTGGGTTCAGTGTAAAGCAATTAAGTGGGTATTTTACTATTTTTGGTAAATAGATGCCATTCATTGTCACTAAACTGCTCAAATGGCAAAAATTTATGCTTGTAAGACATTTTTTGGCAGCCCTCTACGTAATAGCCTAAATATACGTATTGAAGCCCTAAATGCTTTGCTTGCTCAATTTGCATGAGTATCATCCAAGTACCTAGCGACACTGAACTATAGTCGGGGTCAAAAAATGTATACAGAGCAGAGAGTGCCCCCATATCCTCGTTGGCATCGACCACATCCGTTACGGCTACTGCGATCAACCTGTCACCGTCGTATGCCTCAAGGTAGTGGGTTGGCATCCAATCACATCGTACAAAGTTATCAAATTGTGTTTTTGATGGCGGGTACATACTGCCGTCAGCATGTCGTTCTGTGATGTAGCGCTCGTATAACGGGTAGTAGGAGTCTTTGGTTTTATCCACCAACTCAACGCGAAACCCATTATTTTTTTTAAGCAGCCTTTTTTGACTGCGAGAAGGCGTAAAAGCATCAACCGGGATCCGTACCGATTTACAAGCCTTACAATCTGAACAGTGTGGACGGTAAATTTGTTCACCGCTTCGTCGAAACCCCACTTGAATAAGTTGCGAGTATCGCCACGCCTGAAAATCATTATTTTCGGCGTATACTAATAATTGCTCTTGCTCATCGGGCAAATAGCTACATGAAAATGATTGGGTTATACCAAACTTCACGGAGTAATCACTCTTGGCTTCCAACGATTAAGGTAGTCTTCTGACAGCCTACCGTCTTCAGTTAAAGTGTGGTTGTTGTTTTCAAGTTTTTCAATAAAGTTTTCACGTGGTAACGTATTCGCACCAAGAGATGCCAAATGATCGGTAGGAAGCTGGCAATCAATAAAGGCCATATCGTGAGACTTCATGTGCTCAACCAAAGCCATCATAGCAAGTTTTGACGTATTACTTTCCCAGTGAAACATCGATTCACCGCAATATACCTTGCCAATTCCAACGCCATATAGTCCACCCACCAATGTTTCGCCGTCCCATACTTCCACTGAGTGCGCTAACCCCAAACCGTTAAGCTGCCGATAGGCTGCAATCATGTCATCAGTTATCCATGTTTCGCTGTTTAATTCCCCTGTATTGTGATTTTTGCGAGGGGTTGATGAACAAGCTTCAATGACACGGTCAAACGCATGATTTAACGTTACTGTGTACTTTCGTTTTCGAGCAAGCTTCTTAAGGCTTTTCGATGCGACAAAATTGTCGAGTTCAATAATGGCTCTGGGGTCGGGTGACCACCACAACAGCGGCTCGTCATCACTAAACCAAGGAAATATGCCCTGAGAGTAAGCTGAAAATAAACGGGCAGGGCTAAGGTCGCCGCCGAATGCTAATAGGCCGTTAGGATCGTCTAGGGCGGTGTCTACAGAAGGGAAGGGGGCGCCTTCTTCAATATAATGTAACGCTATCATAAATAGGCCGGAAAAAAGCCCTGCAAAGATGCAGGGCTTAGGAGGACAGTATTAGCCTTGTTCAGGCATAGTACCGTCTAAGTATTTTTCAGCGTCTAATGCAGCCATACAGCCTGTGCCTGCAGAAGTAATAGCTTGACGATAAATGTGATCGCTCACGTCACCGGCAGCAAATACACCTTCAACGCTAGTTTGCGTTGCGTTTCCGTTAGTGCCACTATTCACCACGATATAGCCGTCTTTCATTTCTAGCTGGCCATCAAAGATATCAGTGTTTGGCTTGTGACCGATAGCAACGAATAGACCCATAACATCAAGCTCTTCTGTCGCTTCGCTGTTCGTATCTTTAATACGGACTTTGGTTACACCCATTTCGTCACCGAGCACTTCATCTAGTGTACGGTTTAAGTGTAATACCACGTTACCGTTTTCTGCTTTATCACGAAGGCGTTGCTCAAGAATTTTTTCACTTCTAAAGCTATCTCTTCTGTGAATAACATGCACTTCTGAAGCGATGTTTGAAAGATAAAGCGCTTCTTCAACGGCTGTATTACCGCCGCCTATCACCGCTACTTTCTGGTTGCGGTAGAAGAAACCGTCACAGGTCGCACAGGCAGAAACACCTTTACCCATAAAGGCTTGCTCAGACTCAAGACCTAAGTATTTAGCAGACGCGCCTGTAGCAATGATTAGTGCGTCACACGTATAAGTGCCGCTGTCGCCATAAAGCGTGAAGGGACGCTTTGAAAAATCAGTTTTGTTGATATGGTCGAAAATGATTTCGGTATCGAACTTCTCTGCATGCTTTTGCATACGAACCATTAGATCTGGGCCAGTTAGGCCTTCAGGATCGCCCGGCCAGTTTTCTACTTCTGTTGTGGTAGTAAGCTGTCCGCCTTGTTGAATACCAGTTAACAGTACAGGTTTAAGGTTTGCACGTGCAGCGTAAACCGCTGCTGAATAACCTGCTGGGCCTGAACCCAAGATAAGTAGACGGACGTGTCTGCTTTCTGCCATTTTCCTCTCCAAATAATTCACCCGCCGTGGGTTACTTATAAAATTCTCTTAGAAGGCTAGGTAGGGGCGAAAATTCGTAAATCAAGCACAACACCTAGTTACTTTTATTATAGTTGTTTGCCAGTGCAGCATCTGAAGGTGTGTCATTAACTCGTTTAATTAAAATAACAACAAAGCCATTCTGCACATTGTTTGGGCTTAAGCGCTATATGATGCCTTTAAGAGAGAAAAATGTCACTTAAAGATAAGTTCAATTTATACCATTTAATTATTAAGCTCGTTTTAACTTTGTAGTACCTTTACGAGCAAGAATGAGTTAAGCAGTTTGTGCCCTAATAGCTGCATCGAAATGCAGAACAAAAATCTACAGATAATATTCGGCTTTTAATTAAAGCGCGCCAAGATTGCAATGAAACTTAATGATCCATTAAGCCCTCTTGTTTGATAAAATTAAGTGACAGTGGTTAGCGAGAATAGCACTGGCAATATGCGTGAAAAAAGCGCAATAAAATTGTAATGCCAAAAAAGCCGTTTACAATTTAGAAGTACGTACCTAAAAAAGAAGAGGTGAGCCATGTCTCAATCAGTAATGATAATGTTGAAAAACGGTCAGCAGTACATGAAGACATGGCCTGTCAGAAAAGAGCTCTACGCCTTTTTTCCAGAGTGCCGGGTTGTCGCTGCGACCAAATTTGCGATTAAAACAATGCCGCCTGTCGCGATGGTGTCGTGCGCACTTTTGTATCAAAACCTTGGCACAGATTATCTCCCTCAAACTATTACCATAGGCGCTTTTTTCTTAAGTCTGCCTATGCAGGGCTTGTTATGGCTAGGGCATCGCTCAGACCAATACCTTCCGCCACAACTTAAAAGCTGGTACCAAGAAATCCATTCAAAAATGCGTACGCAAGGCGTTAGTGTGAGTAAAGCAAAGTCTAAACCTAAGTACAAAGAACTCGCGCAGCTTCTTAAAACGGCGTTTAACGACTTAGACAATGCTTTTACCAAGCATTGGTTTAACTAACAAAAGGCCAAGTTTCACCAAGTCGAGCGTTAGACAGGGTAAATGAGGAGTTATTTGGTGAACTGCAAAGCGCTTACGATGCTTTAAGTAGGCTTTGACACTTCCTGCACCTGTATTGAGCTCCTTTTAAAATTTTATTGTGCCTTCGCGTGCTCAACGCATATGTATCGCAATTACATTCATATAGAAAGGTTTTGGCTACCTGCTTTACATCGAATTGATGCGTAGTTGAAGGCGAGCGCTTAAAAACACCCAGCATAATCGATCGCCATTCCTTTCCATGGGGTTGGACCCTACCAAACAAAGTCCATACCAGTAAATGACTGACCTCATGCGGGATCACGTCCTCAAGAAACGCATCGACATTATCTTTGAAAAGAAGAGGGTGAAAGTTAACGCGGTTTTGTTGCAAAAATGCAGTGCCTGCATTTTTACCTGAGCGTCTAAAAGTGATGGTTGGGCGGTCAAAACTACGTTTAAAATATTGCTCAGCCTGCTCATAGCAACAAAAAACAGCGTCGGATATAACGCGACGCTGTTCATTAGTTAGGTCATTTGAAGCGATCTTGCTGCCTCACTATACGTATGATTATGCTTTCTTGTTTTTAATGCATATTACTCAACATCACAAGGTAAACACAAAACATAAGTACCTTTAGGGTCGTTAAGCTTATTGATCAGACTAAACTCTTGGAGCACACGTTTGAATTCGTTAACTAATGCAGAGTCGGCGTTAGCAAACTGCCACTTTCCTACAAACGTCATAGCCTGGCCGAAAAACTCTTTCCAGAAAATTTCTTGTGCACTTAAGGTACGTTGAACATAGAAAGTGTCGTATTTTTCAAGCTCTGCAAATTCTGCCGCGGCAGTAACAGCGTCTTCGAGGGTGCCCAATTGATCAACAAGGCCCAATTCAATTGCGTCTTCACCTATCCAAACGCGACCTTGCGCAACGCTATCAACGTCTTCAACAGACATGTCACGTGCACTAGATACGAGCGACAAGAAATTGCCGTAAGTGTTTTCCACATTGCGCTGTAAAATTTGGCCAAATTCAGGTGCAAGAGGGCGAACAGCTGAGAACCCGGCAAGCTCTGTTGAACCCACCCCGTCGCTATGGATACCAAGGTAGTCGAGTGAGTTTTCGTATGTCATGAACATGCCGAACACGCCAATAGAACCTGTAATAGTGCTTGGGCTGGCAATAATTTTGTCGGTACTTGCTGCAATCCAGTAGCCACCAGACGCCGCGTAAGTACTCATAGAGGCAATAACCGGCTTGCCGGCTTGTTGGAGCTGCAATACTTCTTGACGAATCACTTCAGAAGCAAATGCACTGCCTCCCGGTGAATCAATTTGAAGAACAACAGCTTTTACGTTGTCATCTAAGCGTGCTTTTCTGAGTAAGCGTGCAGTGCTATCTCCACCAATGGTGCCCGCTTTTTGATTGCCATTTAAAATAGTCCCTTTTGCAACAACAATGGCTATCTTATCCATGTCTGATTCGATAACAGGCATGGGTGGGTTCACTACTTTGAGATAAGTGTTGAATGTAGTGAGGTTTACGCCGTGTTCGTTATCACCTTCACCCACTAATTCGGTTAATTCAACTCTCACTTCCTCGCGAGTTTTTAAAGCATCTACCCAGTTGTTTTCAAGGGCATACTGAGCAAAGTCACCACCAGCAGCTTCAAACTTAGCTAATAGACCTTCCAAGGTTTCATCGAAGTTAGACTCGTCAATACCGCGAGCTGACGCAACGTCAGACTTGTATTGCGCCCAGTAGCCGTCTAACCATTGCTTTTCCGCTTCTTTTGCTTCATCAGACATGTCGTTGCGCATGATAGGCTCAACGGCAGATTTATAAGTCCCTACGCGGAATATGTGCGTGGTAACTTTGAGTTTCTCAAGCATGTCTTTAAAGTACATGCCGTAACGTCCGTAACCTTCGAACATCAAGCCACCCATGGGATTTAGATAGATATTGTCAGCATGAGCGGCTAGATAATATTGATCTTGTGAGAAATAATCGCCAATTGCGTAAACGGGTTTTCCTGATTCTTTGAATGTGTCGATAGCGTTGGCCACATTACGCAATTTATCTAAACCGCCGCCTGTTAACCCGTGTAGATCCAGAACAAGGGCTTTTATACGTCGATCTTTTTTGGCATTCTCTAGCACTTTAACTACGTCGCGAACAAGCACTTCTGGGTTTTCGGGCTCGCTACCTAGTGATTCCTGCAAAAATTGCTCAAAAGGATCAATGCTTTCTTTTTCAATAACGAGTTTGCCGTTCAAAGTAAGGAAAAGCGCGCTGTCCTTATTGACCGTTAGCGGGTCGTCATCCTGACCAGCAATGGCGATAATCAATCCAACAAAAATAACAATGAATATCAAATTAAAGAAAAGTTTGCGGGTGAAGTTAAGCACCGTCCACAAGCCAATAAACAAGGATTTAGTCCAATTTCCTTTGGCTGCCATTTTAATCACTACCTTTTTTTGAATTAACTAACCAGAGCAAGATAGATCAGGCATACCTTACTCACGTACTGCATTCTATTATGTTACCTAAATCGAGTAAGATCGCGAACTTAATTGTAATTTTTTGTGAGTGTCTTTGTTTTCGACGACTTACCATGACTTTTATTCTGCGTTCTTTTTTTCGTCTTGTTCCAGCCACTTTTGAATGAGGGAGGCAATACGTTTGTGATTATCCTCGCTCATCGTCATAAGAAATTTTCCATTCTTTGCTTTATAGCCGGTTTTTCCATGACCCTTTTTCATTAGTCGTAAAAACGGTGAGGGCTTATTTTCGCGCGATGAAATTTTTTTCATAAAGTGCCGTTCTTATTTCTTAATCACACAAAGTAGGCAAAACAATGACACACATTTACCAACAAATCGTAGCCCGACTGCAAGTGGCAGATGGCATTCCTTTACTTTTATTGCGCGTGTATTTAGCACCAGTGATGATACAGGCTGGCTGGAATAAAGCATCCAGTTTCGACAGTATTGTAGATTGGTTTGGTAACGATGATTATGGGCTTGGTTTACCAATGCCTTTGGTAATGGCGTTCTTAGCTACAGCTGCAGAACTCGTGGGCGGTGTTCTATTGTTATTGGGTGCATTGACGCGCTTGGTGAGTATTCCGTTAATGGTAACCATGATAGTCGCCATGGTGAGTGTTCACGCTAAGAATGGGTGGCTTGCTATTGCTGATGCGTCTTCATGGCTAGCCGACGGTACAATCTTAACGAATGAAAACATAATGGCTGCGCCAGAAAAGCTGGCGGCGGCTAAATCATTGTTACAAGAGCATGGCCATTATGACTGGCTTACATCCAGCGGTAACTTTGTGGTACTTAACAACGGCATCGAATTCGCTGCTACCTATTTTATAATGCTTTTAGTTTTGTTTATCTATGGTGGTGGACGCTTCTTTAGTGTCGATTACTATGTGAATAAAGCCATGCGTTCTAAAAGTAATTAGGGGCGCTCTATTTGCTGTACAAAAGGCCGGAATTTTCTGGTCTTTTTCGTTTATGAACCGTAGGATCTAGCATTCAGGTTAGGTAAATCATTGTTGTTGGCACGCTTTTCTCGATTATGAAAATTGAAGCATGATAACAGCAACGCGAAAAAATAAAGTAGGGACGTAAATGGACGCATTAACATTGTTACTCAACAGAAGTTCTCAGCCTCGATTGGAAGCGCCAGCACCTAGTGGTGATGCCTTAGAAAATATTATGCAGGCTGCACTACGTGCCCCAGACCATGCTTGTCTTACTCCGTGGCGTTTTATTGTGTGCACAGGAAAAGGGCTGGATAAGCTAGGTGCACTCTATGAGCAATCCGCTATTGAAAATGAAAAGTCGCAGAAAGAAATTGAACGTGCCGTGCAGCTTCCTCACCGCGCACCTATGGTTATCGTAGCCATCGCAAAGCATGTGGAACATGAAAAGGTACCGCGTGTTGAGCAGATAGCGTCAGCAAGCTGTGGCGTAATGGCGATGCAAATGGCAGCAGTAGCACAAGGGTTTAACGGCATGTGGCGCACCGGTGGTTACGCACACTGTGAAACGGTAAGAAACGGATTAGGTTTAAGTGAAGAAGACGAGCTGGTAGGTTTCTTATATTTAGGAACACCAGCGTTTGAGCCTGCACCTAAACCGCAAAGAAATAGTAACGACTACTTTGAATTCTGGCAGTAGTTGATACGTATTCGAATAAACTGCCGCATTAGATAGCTAGCGGCGGGTAACAAGGGTCTTATTTTTATAAGTAAACTAAAATAGGACCCTAACATTTAACCTAGAAAGATAGGTCTACATTATAACCAGCGAACTTCCTGATATTAATAACGCGATCGCCATCTAGCATCCAGTATTGCCCTTTGATACCTTGCAATACACCAGTAAATGACGGTGTCTTATCTAAGTTTAAAGATTTTATCTTTACCGGATAATCTTCAACAGGGTAATGAATATCATGGATAGGCGTAGTCACTTCTGATACTGCTTGAAGCCCTTTTTCTTGCTTCAGCGCTTCTAACTCACTTTCAATTTTACCCATTAATTCGGTTTTGACCTGTTCTAAATCAACCTCGTCAGGTTTGCCCTTTAACATTGTTCGCCAATTGGTTTTATCTGCAATGTGATCCTTGCATAACGTTTCAACCAAACCACTGGTAAGCCTGTCAGGAACTCGCAGCATTACGGTAGCTTGCGTAGCCCCTTGATCCATCCATCGCGTAGACACGCCTTCAGTGACTTGACGAGTGATGCCCACTTTTACCGTACCTGTGTTAGCCAAATAAACAAAATGCTCGCTAAAACAATGTTCTTCGCCCCACTGAGGCTCTCTGCACGTCCCCTCGTGGTAATGGCACTTTTCTGGCTTAATGATGCAGCTATCGCATTGCGCCAGAGATATCAAACACGGGTAGCAGTATCCCTGGTTGAAGCTTTTTTTGGTTTTGCGGTTGCAGTGAACACAGTTGATTTCACCAGAATAGGTTACCGTTAGTTCCTTGCCGATAAGAGAATTGATATCTACCAACTCATCACCAATTGGAAGCGAGTAGTGCACGGTATTGTTTTCATCAGCGGTGGTACGCATTTTTTTTAGCATACCCGAATATGTTGTTGTCACTTGTTGAAACCTTTTTCTTAAATACTTTATTTGTAACGACTGTTAGTCGCTTAATTCGCCACGCAAGTTTTGCGTTAATAGATGGCTTATTTCCTCAAAAGGTAGCCCTTTACTTAATAAGTAGTGCAGTTTCGCGAGGGCAGCCTCGGGCGTCATATCGCTACCCGATAAAACTCCTACTTCTTGCAAACCATGGCCAGTGGCATATCCACCCATGTTTACGCGACCGCGCATACACTGGGTACAGTTCAAAACAGGAATTTCCCTGGCTTTTGCGTATTTTAACTGTGCAATAAGCTCAGGGTTCTGAGGTGCATTGCCCACACCATAGCTCAGTAAAATCAGTGCATTCACCGGCTGCTGTAGCGTGTTTTTAATGACCTCTGGCGCAATACCTGGATACAAACTAACCATGCCGATCGGTTGGGCTTTGACTTTCGATACCGTTAAGGTGTTATTTGGTCTCTTCGCTAATTCACCGGCCTTCAGACGAATGTTAATGCCAGCTTCTAACAGTGGAGGAAAGTTAGGGGAGTCAAAGGCACTGAACCCATCAGCATCTACTTTACGGCTGCGGTTGCCGCGAAGTAGTCTGTTATTGAAGAACAGTCCGACTTCGGCAATGGGGAAGTTCGCGGCAACGTATAACGCGTTTAGAAGGTTGACTTGACCATCTGAGCGAAGCTCTGCCAGTGGAATTTGAGAACCGGTAACAATGACAGGTTTTGACAAATCCTCAAGCATGAAACTCAACGCCGAGGCGGTGTATGCCATGGTGTCTGTACCGTGCAAAATAATGAAGCCATCATACTTGTCGTAGTTGTCGGCGATATCATCGGCAATACGCTGCCAGTCAGACGGATCCATGTCTGATGAATCGATAAGGTTATCGTATTCATGCAGTGTAAAAAGGGGCATTTCAGAACGATGAAACTCCGGCATCTTTTTCAGTGTGTCTGACAAGAAGCCTGCAGCGGGTACGTAGCCTTGCTTAGACGGCTTCATACCAATAGTTCCACCTGTATAGGCAATATATATATGTTTGCGCATGAAATGACCTTACCCTTAATTTGGGAATACTTTTCAAAAGGGAATAGCGTAATTTGACGGGCATTCTAACAATACCCACGGGTTTGTCACCCTGAAATACGAAGGCACAAAAAAGCGGTGAAGATCACCGCTTTTATTCTGTATCAACTTTTTAGCAACGCTATGCTGAAGTTCGGTACTACTTAACTTCTTTACCCGCTGCTTGTTGGTCTGCATGGTAGCTAGAGCGCACCATAGGGCCACATGCTGCATGCGTGAAGCCGATTTCTTTTGCGTAGTCACCAAGGGCGTCAAATTCCTTAGGGTGTACGTAGCGCTTAACCGGGTAGTGGTGACGGCTTGGCTGAAGGTATTGACCCAGCGTAAGCATGTCCACATTGTGAGCGCGCAGGTCATCAAGTACGCCTTGAATTTCTTCGTTCTCTTCGCCCATACCCATCATCAGACCAGATTTGGTCATCACGTCAGGGTGTTGCGCTTTAAACTTCTTAAGCAAATCCAACGACCATTGGTAATTCGCGCCAGGGCGACATTCACGGTATAAACGCGGGATCGTCTCTAAGTTGTGGTTGAACACATCAGGCACGCCGTTTTTGAAAATCTCAAGCGCGCGATCCATACGTCCACGGAAATCGGGTACGAGTACTTCTATTGTCGTTGTTGGGCTGTGTTCACGAATGGCGTTAATACAGTCTACGAAATGCTGAGCGCCACCGTCGCGAAGGTCATCGCGGTCAACAGAAGTAATAACCACATAGCGCAAATTCATTTCTGCAATGGTTTTAGCCAGCTTCTCAGGCTCTTCTGCACTAGGAGGAAGCGGTTTACCGTGGGCAACGTCACAGAAAGGACAACGACGGGTACAAATATCACCAAGAATCATAAAGGTGGCTGTACCGTGGTTGAAACACTCGGCAAGGTTAGGACAACTCGCTTCTTCACACACAGAGTGAAGGTTGTTTTTGCGAAGTGTCTGTTTGATGTGATCAATTTTCTCGGTAGTACGAGGAAGCTTGATTTTAATCCACTCCGGCTTGCGCAGCATTTCTTCCTTTTCAGTAGGAATAATAGTGACGGGAATGTGTTTTACTTTTTCATCATCACGGAGTTTTACCCCCGCTTGAGGTCGTGCATTACTCATCAAAACCTTCTTTGTATGTTGGCTGTGCAATGGAAAGCGCTTCTAGCAACAAATGCGTTAATTCATTACCAGCGGTTTCAAGCGTAGTCGGACCATTGAGGCGCGCGGTATCGATCATTTCCATACCGGCATACCCGCAAGGATTAATACGCTGAAACGGTGATAGGTCCATGTTAACATTTAAAGCTAAGCCATGAAACGAGCAGCCATTACGTATTCTTAAACCTAATGAACAAACTTTCTTCTCATCGACGTATACGCCAGGCGCATCGGGCTTTGGATACGCGGTTACACCGTATTTTCCAAGTAGTCCGACCACCGCTTCTTCCATAGCAGTGACTAAATGGCGAACACCTAGCTTTCTGCGCTTAATGTTTAGCATTAGATAAATAACTTGTTGGCCAGGACCGTGATAGGTTACTTGGCCGCCTCGGTCAACCTGAACAACAGGAATATCACCAGGCATAAGTATGTGTTCAGCTTTGCCTGCTTGTCCTTGCGTAAAGACAGCATCGTGTTCAACAAGCCAAATTTCATCTTGGGTGTTTTGGTCGCGCTCATCGGTAAAGCGCTTCATTGCCTCGAAGATAGGCTCATACGGCTGACGCCCTAACTGACGCACTATAACGCCGGTCGCGTCAGACGTTATCGACTGCTCATTCACTTAAAGTACAACCCTAACCAGCTCTAATTTGGCAAGTTCAGTGTAAATGGTTTCCATGTGCTCTTTACTGGTTACACGCACACTGATAGAAACCGAGTGGTAAGTACCTTTACTACTTGGTTTTACGTTAGGCGAGTAATCGCCTGGCGCATGTTGCTGAAGGCAGCTCACTACCTGTTGAGGTAGGTCTTCATGAGCAACGCCCATGACTTTAAACGTTTGGTTTGTTGGAAAATCTAGTAATTCGTCGAAACGGGTATCCATGCGATATCCTTGGTACTTAAAATATCATATAAAAAAACGGCCAGATTGTAACAAATCTGGCCGCTTCACAACTAGCTTTTTAACGTATTCAGTAAAGGTGTTTACTCGTCGTCAAATCCTAGCTGAAGCATAATGTAGTCTTTCATGCGATTAAAGAAGCTGCCTTCTTTTACTTCTTGAAGAGTAACTAGGGGATAGCTAGCCACATCTTCACCGTCTAGCTGTAGATAAAGTTTTCCAACAACCTGACCTTTTGCAAGTGGTGCTTCAAGCTTGTCATCAAGTTCGAAGTTAGCTTCTAAATTAGCCGCCTGACCGCGTGGAATAGTAATGGGGGTAGATTGATTAATTCCAAGGTCTACTGTCTCTCTATCACCCATATAGATGCGGTGAGCAACGAAACTATGACCAGCTTGGTATGGCGTAAGTGTCTCGTAAAAACGGAAGCCATATTTAAGTAGCTTTTTGTTTTCAACTTTACGTGCACGTTCGCTATCAGTACCCATAACTACAGAGATGAGACGCATGCCGCCTTGCTCTGCAGAGGTGATTAGGCTGTAGCCCGCATCTGACGTGTGGCCAGTTTTAATGCCATCAACGTTTAAGCTTTTGTCCCATAATAGGCTATTGCGGTTGTATTGCTTAATGCCGTTGTAGGTGAATTCCTTCTCGCTATATATCTTGTACATTTCTGGTGTTTCTGCGATAAGCGCGCGAGACAGAATCGCCATGTCACGAGGGGTAGTGTAGTGATCAGGGTCGTGAAGACCGTGAGCGTTTACCCAGTGTGAGCTAGTCATGCCCAGTGATGCTGAATGAGCATTCATCATGCTGGCAAAAGCAGATTCTGAACCTGCTACGTGTTCTGCCATAGCAACACAGGCGTCGTTACCTGACTGCACAACAATGCCACGCAGTAAGTCACGTACTGAAACTTGTGTACCTACTTCAATAAACATTTTTGACGAGTCAGGGAATTTCTTCGCCCATGCGTTTTCCGAGATAGTCACTTCGTCGTCTAAGCTGATGTTACCGGCCTGTAATTCTTTGCCAATAACATAAATAGTCATTATTTTCGTTAAGCTCGCAGGAGCAAGCTGCATGTCCGCATTTTTAGATGTAATCACATGACCCGTTTCAAAGTCGGTTAGAAGAAAACCTTCTGCGGCAACTGAAGGAGCAGGCGGAGTGACTACGGCAGCATTTGCTGTGTGTAGTAAAGTGCCTATCACCAAAAAGGCAAATGAAAGTAATGACGGTTTAGCGCGTTGAATTATTCTGAGCATGGTTCTAATTTCTTTGACCGTTTTATCCGTGTGAGTTAAAGCTTACCCTATTGTTGCGATGACCGCGAAACGATGACCGCAAAACATGGCTACCCAATTTTAGCTTTTGTCCAGTTCGTAACCGAATTCTGTTGTTTCACCCCGTTCTTCAACAGAGGCGGCGAGAGATCTTAACGAAAGGCTGCTTATAAGACTAGGTTTTATCAAAAAAGTTTACGTGATTGTAGGTATTAGGCGAAGAAACCGTGATATTGCCTGCTGAATGACACAATGCTGCCACAATGTCGTTGTTTTTATGAGCGTGCAACAACCCAACTAACTACATGGTCTGTGTAATCGCGTAAGCGTTGGGATAGCCATTTTGCTTTAATTGTTCTAGAACCTCCGCGACGACAGCTTCATCGTGGATAGGGCCAAGCTGTAGTTTATAAATGTTATCTGCTACTGGCAGGTGAGCGGGAATTTGATATAACGCCGATAGCACGTTAGATATAGATTTTGCCTTCTCGGCGTTTGAAAGCGCAGCAACTTGAATATAAACCGCATCACTTACCGCGTTTCTACTTTTCTCACTGCTGCTTGAGTTGGTATCCGCGGTGTTCGAAGAGGGGGCTAATGGCGGGGTGGGTGAAGTTGCTGCCAAGGCCGGTGCGGGTACTACCGCAATACCCAAGTATTCATCGTAAGTAACAGTTGGACTGTTTCCCACCGTCACATTGTTTTGTTCGTCAAAGTGGATAACTTCAAGTTTGACTCGCGCTGTGCCTTTGCTGTGGTAGCCTAGTTTTACTGCGGCTGCATACGACAAATCGATAATTCTATCATCGTGAAAAGGGCCTCGGTCGTTAACGCGGACGATCGCTTGTTTGTTATTTTCCAAGTTAGTAACACGCACGTAAGAGGGCAGTGGCAATGTTTTGTGAGCCGCGCTCATGGCAAACATATTGTAAGTTTCGCCATTTGAGGTTAAGTGACCGTGAAACTTCTGGCCATACCAACTGGCATAGCCGACCTCTTCATAGCCTTTACCACTATCCATTGGCGTGTAGTGCTTGCCCAATACCTTGTAAGGCCTGCTGTTAAACATGCGGTAGGCTTCGTATTTTGGTACAGCATCAAGTGTTTCTGGTTTCTTGGCAACGTGCTTAGGCGCCGAGTCTTGCTTTTGGGTATAGCGACCAGATTGTGTAAGTGCACTTTGGCATCCCACTAATGCCAAAACTATTAAAACAGCTGAGCTATAGCGAAAGAATTGTCCGTTTGCCAGATTCTGGCTAACAAGACCCGCACTAACTAACCCCGCTTTTACAAAATCAAGTACCGAAAAAAGGCGCTGCAACATACAAGTTATCTAGACATTAAACGTTTCTGAGTGGCAATGGCCATAAGAATGCCAAAACCTGCCATTAAAGTCACCATAGATGTTCCTCCAAAGCTCACTAGAGGAAGGGGAACACCCACCACGGGAAGTAATCCGGATACCATGCCCATGTTTACAAATACATAAACAAAAAAGGTAAGCGTAATACTGCCGCCAAGTAGTTTTGCATAGGCGTCTTGCGCTCGACTAGAAATTATAAGGCCGCGCATAATTATAAAAATGTATATTGCCATTAAACACATAACGCCGGTAAGGCCAAACTCTTCGCTAAAAACTGAAAAGATAAAGTCGGTGTGGCGTTCGGGTAAAAATTCAAGCTGTGACTGGGTACCTTGCAGCCAGCCTTTGCCGTCTACGCCACCAGAACCAATGGCTATTTTAGATTGGATTATGTGGTAGCCAGACCCTAGCGGGTCGCTTTCTGGATTTAAAAAGGTAAGAACCCGCTGTTTTTGATAATCCTTCATTAAAAAGAACCACATAACAGGTGCAAACGCGCCAACTAACCCGCCTACAACAGAAATAAGCCGCCAGCTCATACCTGCCAGGAATATGGCAAAAATACCTGAACTGGCGATGAGTAACGAGGTCCCTAGATCGGGCTGCTTTGCAATGAGAATGGTGGGCACGACCACCAAACCAAACCCAACGATAATGTGGGTGGTGCGTGGGGGCATAGTGAATTTACTGATATACCATGCAACCATCATAGGCACGGCAAGCTTCATCAGTTCAGAGGGCTGAAAACGGATAAAGCCCAGATCTAGCCAGCGCTGTGCGCCTTTGCCCATATCACCAAATAATAATACGGCAATTAGCATTAGCAGGCCTGCACCATAGGCATAGGTTGAGAAAAACCTAAACACGCCCAAAGGTGCTTGGGCTAACCCAAACATAACGATAAAGCTAAATCCCAGCCTGATAAACTGGCGCTCCATTTGCTCCATATCCTGACCTGACGCCGAGTACAGAGTAAATAGCCCAACACAACTTAACACGAGTAGCCCGACTAACAGCCAGCCATCGATATGAATGCGCTGAAGAAAACTTATTTTATTAGGGTTTATGGTAGTTCTCTTCACTAGTTCGTCCCTAATTCATTGTCAGAGCTTGCCGAGTCAGCTTCGGCAGTTTCAAAAACACGGTCTCTGAAATAGAAATCCATGATTTGACGGGCGACGGGTGCTGCGTTCTTACTACCACCGCCTACGTTTTCAAGGACCACGGTTACCGATATCTCTGGATCATTGAACGGTGCAAAGCCAACATACATGGCATTGTCTCGAAGACGCTCATCAATTTTAGTAGCGTCATATTTTTCATTCTGACCTACGGTAAATAACTGTGCTGTTCCTGTCTTACCCGCAGAGTCGTAAGGAGTATCTGCAAATGCATGACGTGCGCCGCCTTCTTCGCCACTCACAACATCGCGCATGGCGTTTAACACCACATCCAAATTGTTACGGTTCTTAATTTCTATAGGCCGCAGCGACTTAAGTGGGATAAGGTCGACAGAACTATCGGTGTTCATATAACCGCGAATGATTTGTGGAATATAGCGTTCCCCAGCATTGATCAGCGTGTTAACCGATGTATTTAACTGTACCGGCGTGGTGGTCCAATAGCTCTGTCCTATACCAACGGGGATGGTGTCACCAATATACCAAGGTTGATTAAAGCGAGCGCGTTTCCAGCCGCGGCTCGGCATATTAGCATCGGATTCTTCATACAGGTCAATGCCTGTGAAATCACCGAACCCGAATTCGTACATAGATTCACTGATTTTATCGATACCCAGTTTATACGCTAGCTCGTAATAATAAGTATCGCACGACACTTCTATTGCTTTAGCCACATCTACTTTACCGTGGCCCCATCGACGCCAATCGCGCCACACGTGCGACACATTTGGCAGTTGATAGCGTCCAGTGTCATTAACCGTATAGTCTTTAGTGATTACTCCTTCTTCTAGCCCCACAAAACCTAAGTGGGGTTTAATGGTTGAAGCGGGAGGGTATTGCCCCTGTGTTGCTCGGTTAATTAACGGGCGGTCTGGCGAATTCAGTAGCGCAGAGTAATTCTTGCTGCTGATGCCGTGCACAAATAAATTGGGGTCGTAGCTAGGGTTGGAGTAGAGGGCGAGTACGCCACCGGTTTTTACATCGGTGACCACAACAGCGCCGCGCATGCCTTCTATTATTCGCTGAGCCTCTAACTGAAGCTCTAAATCTAAGTTAAGTACGATGTCTTTGCCTGGTGTTGGTGGTTCAACACTAAGTACACGAATAATGCGGCCTTGGTTATTCACCTCTACCTGCTGGTAACCCACCTTTCCATGGAGTAGCTCTTCATGGTATTTCTCAATGCCTAGCTTGCCAATATCGTGGGTGGCAGCGTAATTATCTTCTTGGCCTGCTTCGACTAGCTTTTGTAGGTCTCGCTTGTTAATGCGTGCAACATAACCCAGGGCATGGGTTAGGGTTTCTTTATACGGATAATGACGTGCCAAACGCGCTTCAATTTGAACACCTGGAAACTTGTGTTTGCTGGCAGAAAATAGCGCGACTTCTTCTTCGCTTAACTGAGTGCGAAGCGCAACGGGTTTAAATCGTCGGGTACCTTTAAGCGCTGACTGGAAGCGCTCAAGTTCGTCATTGGTTATACCCATTAGTTCTGTTAAATCTGCCAGGGTTTGGTCGATGTCATCCACTTGCTCTGGAATAACTTCCAAACTGAAAACCGGGCGGTTTTCGGCTAAAAGCACGCCGTTGCGGTCATAGATAAGACCACGGTTTGGCGCTATCGGCAGAACTTTAATGCGATTACCGTTAGAACGGGTTTGATAATCTTCAAACTGGGTAACCTGCAAAGAATAAAGGTTATTAAGTACAATGCCCAACATGGCAACAACAATAATAAAAGCAATGGTCGCACGGCGTGCAAACAAGTTCGCTTCTGCAGAATGATCGCGAATAGCTTGTCGTTTTCTTGGCATTGATTTCCTTTGCATTAGTCTGGCGACGCCTTATTCACGGTGATATGGGTGGTTTTGCGTCACCGACCATGCGCGGTATAAGCTTTCTGTAAGAATGATCCTAACAAGTGGATGGGGTAGAGTTAAGGCTGATAAGGACCACTTTTGTTCCGACGCAGCAATACATTCTGGTGCTAGCCCTTCTGGACCACCAATAAGCAGACTTACGTCCCGTCCGTCCATTTTCCAATTGTCGAGCTGTTTTGCTAAAGTGGGTGTGTCCCAGGGTTTGCCCGTTACTTCTAACGTAACAATGCGGTTTCCTTTTGGAATAGCGGCCAGCATTTGCTCGCCTTCCTTTTCTAAGATGCGCTTAATATCGGCGTTTTTGCCTCGTTTGCCGGCAGGTATTTCAGTGAATGACACAGGCATGTCGCTAGGAAATCGACGAATAAATTCATCCACACCGGTATTTACCCAGTTTGGCATCTTTGTTCCAACCGCGACGATTTGTATACGCACTTCTTTTACCCTTACCGCAGGAATTAGTATTTCACTTATACAATAAAGGCCATACACATTTGAGTATGGCCTTTATTGACCGTGTTACTGCATGTTTATAGCAAGCGTTTACGCCACTACGACCACAGTTTCTCTAGCTGGTAGAAATCACGGGTTTCATCTTGCATTACGTGCAAAATAACATCGCCAAAATCGACAAGTACCCATTCTCCGGTCTCCTTGCCTTCCACGCTTCCCGGTGCGTGGCCCGCTTTCTTCGCTTCTACCATGACATTTTCTGCAATAGATGAAACGTGGCGCTTTGAGTTACCTGAACAAATGATCATGGTATCTGTAATACTTGATTTGCCGCGAACGTCTAGTTCAATAACATCACGGCCTTTCATATCGTCAATTTTGTCTTTAACAAACTGTTTGAGCTGTTGACTCTCCAAGAGTTTTCCTCACTTACTTAACTTTTATATAACTGATGTTCGTTTATGTAATCTAAAACGCTTTCTTCTAACCATAAATTAGATAGGTCAGCATTTGAACTGTTTGGCGTACCCGATTTCTCGGACGTGGCAGCACTTGCTAGTACGTCACGAATTTCAGTAGATGAAACACTAAAAAGCGGTGTGTTGGTTAACACTACATGGCCTGCAGGCTTTGCGTGAATAACATTTTTATCGTTAGCCACATGACAATCTAACCAAGCTTGTATTGCGGGAGGCGGCGAAAATTTTTCGTCGTCTCTGCGCATAACCACTAAGTGACAATAATCGAGCAGGTGTTCCCACTCGTACCATTTGTCCAGATTATACAGTGAATCTGCGCCAATGAAAAAACAGATTGTGTCATCGCTTTTCTCTTTAAGTGCACGCAGGGTTTTAACTGTATAAGAGGGTGACGGAAGCGTCAGTTCAATTAACTCTGGAATAAGTCTGTCATTGTTTTGGGCGCAAAGTTCAATCATTTTTACCCGGTGGCTTTCTGATACACCTACTGACTTATGCGGAGCTAATTTACAAGGCATGAGATGAACGTGCGTTACTCCAATTTCATCTGCCGCTTTTAGTGCCGCACCAATATGGCCTTTATGCGGCGGATTAAACGTACCACCAAGAATGGCTTTCACCGTTGGGTTTGCTCGAGAAGCACCGGAAATACTCACTTAAAATTGCCCATTATGCTTGTAACAGTGGAATTTCGCGAAGGTCCATACCCATAAACATCATGCACAGGTGACATATTTCAACGTAAGGGCGAGCAATCACATTTTGTTTGAATGCATGATCTGACTGTGTCAGCGCTTTTTGGATGTCTTCTAACTGGGCGACGCTCAAACGATTCAAGGCATTTTGATAAAAACCTTGTCTATTGCGCCAAATACCGAACTTTTGCCACTGAATGGGGGCACCGCTTTGCTGGGCTAGTTTTAGTTTCCATAACTGCTCCCACTCTCGAATCAGCGCCCAAATAATGATGTTAGGCTCCAGACCTTCACTCTCTAATCGGTATAGCATTTTTATGCAGCGGGTACTGTCGCCGCTAAGCATAACATCAACCAATTGGAAAACGTTGAAGCGTGACTGGTCGACCATCGCCTTTTCAATTTGTTCGTCTGAAATAGACTGGTGTGGATAGAGTAGGGCGAGCTTATCAATTTCTTGCTTAGCAGCAAGCATGTTGCCTTCGCAGAAATCAGCAATCATCTTAGCACCAGACGCTGAGACGGAAAGTTGGTGGGCATTCAACTGTTGGTTTAGCCATGCATTGAGCTGCTTGCCTTCTAGCGGGTAGCACAATACCGACGCGCCCAAATCATCAAGCACTTTGAACCATTTGCCGCGCTGCACGTCCTTGCCAATTTTGGGGCCGTGAACCAGCAACAAAATATCGGGGTTTAATGCCGCCGCGACTTCTTGCAGCATTTTACTGCCTTCGGTGCCCGGTTTTCCCGTAGGTAGCTCTAATTCAATAAACTGTTGGCTTGAGAAAAGCGACATGCTTTGCGTGGCTTCAATCAACTGATTCCAGTTAAAGCCTGTTTCAGCAACAAGTACTGTACGCTCTTCAAAGCCATTGGCTTTTGCTTTAGCGCGTATTTGCTCAATGACATCAAATTTCTGCTGGGGTTCATCTCCAAACACCAGATAGCACGGGCGAAGTGCCTTGGTGATATCTTGGCTAAATTGGTTTGGATAAATCTGCATGAAAAATTCTGATGTTTACTGACTAACGGAAGTTGATGCATTTGGTGCAGCGGCCGCCTGACTGGAAAGGCGTCTGATCATAATATCAGCCGCTTCATCACGCATTTCACTTAACATCAACTCTAGTTCACGAGACTTTGCCAGCACTTGGTCAGGGTCGTCTTGATAGTCACGTACTACTTCAAATTGCACCATTACCGCTTCCTTACCAGGAAACTGCACCCGGTAACGCACAACGTAGATAAGCTCATATTCAGCAACTTGCCCCGAAGGGTAAACAGACAGCAGTTGACGTTCTAATTTTTCTGGAAGCAAATAGATGTTTACGTTTTGGTTAGAGCGCGATGTTTTATCTACGCTAACACTGGATAAACCGTAAACGTTTAAGCGTTTATCAAGCGCACGCGCCAAGGGCGCGTGTGCTCGGGCACTTTCAATAGCAACGGTGTTTATGTCGTCAGGTAGGCTAGGGCTACTTCGCAAATGAAAACCACAGCCAGTAACCAATACGGTTACCAACACAGCGACTGCGAATTGTAAGTGCTTTTTCATCAGTATCTGACCTAGTTAGCTACAATGTTTACAAGCTTGCCAGGCACAACAATCACTTTTCGAATGGTTTTACCTTCGATGAATTGCTGAACGTTAGGCTGTTCTTTCGCAGATGCTTCAATGCTCTCTTTGCTAGCATCAGCAGCAATTGTCATCTTAGCGCGCACCTTACCGTTAACCTGAACAATGATAAGCTTTTCGTCTTCAACCAATGCGGCTTTATCAGCCTGTGGCCATGGTGCTAAATCGATATCTTCGCTGTGACCCAACACTTTCCATAGCTCGTGAGCGATGTGCGGCGTAATAGGGTTTAGAAGCAACAAGATAGATTCACAAGCTTCGCGCATAATCGCGATGTCCTGCGCGTCTTCTTGTGGCGCTTTTTGAAGGTGGTTTAACAATTCCATCACTGCTGCAACCGCAGTGTTAAAGGTTTGACGACGGCCTAAGTCATCAGACACCTTCTCAATGGTCTTATGTACTTCACGGCGAAGTGCCTGTTGGTCTTTCGACAGTGCCTTAACATCAATCGCTTCTGGCGTGCCTTTTTCAACGTGTTCGGTCACTAATTTCCAGATACGACGTAAGAAACGGTTTGCACCTTCAACACCAGAGTCTACCCACTCAAGGGTTTGCTCCGGTGGCGCAGCAAACATGGTAAATAAACGCACCGTATCGGCACCGTATTGGTCAATAACTTCCTGCGGGTCGATACCGTTATTCTTCGACTTAGACATTTTCGTCATACCGCCGTGAATAACTTCTTCACCATCAGCGGTTAGCCATGCTTTAACAATACGGCCTTTATCGTCCTTTTCAGTGCTTACTTCGGTAGGCGAGAACCAGGTTTTCTTACCCGACGCGTCTTCACGATAGTAAGAGTCGGCTAATACCATGCCTTGACACAACAAACGCTTGAACGGCTCATCAGAGTTTACCAAGCCTTCATCGCGCAGTAATTTGTGGAAGAAACGCGAGTAAAGTAAGTGCAAGATAGCGTGCTCAATACCACCAATGTACTGATCTACTGGTAACCAGTAGTTAGCTGATGTTGGATCAAGCATGGCGTCGTTGTTAGTAGCACAGGCATAGCGCGCGTAGTACCACGATGACTCCATAAAGGTGTCGAAGGTATCCGTTTCACGTAACGCGGCTTCGCCATTGTATGTGGTTTTTGCCCACTCAGGGTCAGCTTTAATTGGCGAGGTAACGCCATTCATTTCTACGTCTTCAGGCAAAACAACCGGTAGTTGGTCAGCAGGAACCGGAACAGATTCACCGTTTTCCAAATTTAGCATTGGAATAGGTGCGCCCCAGTAGCGCTGACGGCTTACGCCCCAGTCACGAAGACGGTAATTTACTTTGCGCTTTCCACAGCCTTTGCTTTCAAGTTCATCAGCAATTCCATTGAATGCGGCATCGAACTCAAGACCGTCGAACTTACCTGAATTGATCAAGCTGCCTTTTTCAGTAAATGCAGAGGCGGTAAGGTCGCACTTATCTTCATCACCTGCATTTGGCGCAATGACTTGTTGAATAGGTAGGTTGTATTTAGTCGCAAATTCCCAATCGCGCTGGTCGTGGCCAGGAACAGCCATTACCGCGCCTGAACCGTAGTCCATCAACACGAAGTTAGCGACCCAAATTGGAAGCTTTTCACCGGTTAGTGGGTGAACAACCTCAAAACCCGTGGCGAAACCTTTTTTCTCCATGGTTGCTAATTCAGCTTCAGCAACTTTGGTGTTTTTACATTCGTCGATAAAGGCCGCTAAATCTGGGTTCGATTTTGCTGCGAATTCGGCAAGAGGGTGCTGCGCAGCCACTGCAACGTAAGTAACGCCGTAGAAGGTATCTGGACGCGTGGTATATACCGTCAAATCGACAATGTCGTTAACCGCTGACGCTAAATCGAAGGTAATTTCAACACCTTCAGAGCGGCCAATCCAGTTTGCCTGCATTGCGCGTACTTGGTCTGGCCATTCTTCAAGCTGTTCTAAGTCTTGTAAAAGTTCTTCGGCGTAGTCAGTAATTTTAATAAACCACTGAGGGATCTCTTTTTGCTCAACCAGCGCACCAGAGCGCCATCCGCGACCGTCGATTACCTGCTCGTTAGCCAAAACAGTTTGGTCTACAGGGTCCCAGTTCACAGTAGAGTTTTTCTTGTAAACAAGACCTTTTTCGTAAAGGCGTGTGAAGAACCACTGTTCCCAGCGATAGTAATCTGATTTACATGTAGTTACTTCGCGATCCCAGTCGTAACCGAAACCCAACGAGCGAAGTTGGGTTTTCATGTAATCAATATTTGAGTATGTCCATTTCGCAGGTGCAGTGTTGTTGTTAATTGCTGCGTTTTCAGCCGGAAGACCAAAAGCATCCCAACCCATAGGCTGCAATACATTTTTACCCTGCATGCGCTGGAAACGGCTGATCACGTCACCAATGGTGTAGTTGCGCACGTGGCCCATGTGAAGTCGGCCACTAGGGTATGGGAACATAGACAGGCAGTAGAACTTTTCTTTTTCTACGTCGTCATTTGCTTTAAACGATTGGTTTTCTTCCCAGTATTGCTGAACGCGTTGTTCAATGTCTTTCGGATTGTACTGATTATCGGCCATGAAACTTAGGCTTCCGCATTAAAAGTTAAAACGTTTATGGGGCGGCATAAGGCGAGTTTGTAGCAACGCCAACTAACCGCGCGTGGGGTTCACCCACTTAACATACATATAGCCCAATAGAATAACCCAGCGCTAAGCCATGCCTCAATAGCTTAACACCGAACTTGGCAATATTTATTGTTGCTTGCTTGAAAAGTGAGCATTAATGACACGGTTTTCGTCGATTGAACACCAGAACACGCCCCATTTGCTCATCTTACTTTCTCTTGGCGCCATCTTATCTTGTCGATAAACAGGCCCCGGTGTCGCATCTAATTATTGTCACTAAACGCGGTTAGCGCATTTAGTTGTTGCGCCTGCACTTTGTCTACTACTCGAACTAAATTGGCGGCGTCTTCGTTAGATGCTTTTTGACCATTAAAGTGAATATTGCCTGAGGCGTGGTAGGTAAGGGTGACTTTAGTTTTCGGTATGCGACCGTCTTGTGTGTTTGCATCCGATGAAGTGCTCGATGCTATTGTGCTGAATTCCCATGTCAGTGCACCTGACATACCCATCTCTTGAAGCGGGCCTAAGCCACCTGTCATCACCACTTTTTTGTTCGGTTCAACATAGCTTACCTGCATATGGGCTGCACTCGCCGTGTCTGTCGTTTCACAGAAACAGCCACCAGCCTGCTCATCTATGCGCAAAGCACCTTTCCACCATGTGTGGTCTTTCGGCCACCACATATCCACATGTTGAATAAAATGAGAGTACACGACTTCAACTGGCGCATAGCTTTCACTCTCATTGGTGATAGAAAACCCTGAGTTATCTGCATAGTTTACGTTAGCGATACTCATTGAAGAAAATGCCGTACCCAGAAAGGTAGCAAGGAAAGAGGAAGTGAGCAGAAGGGGTGAGCGAGTTTTCAATTTTTTTGTCATTGTTATTACCCTGTTTTTGTTCATTGGTTATTGCGCGCGAAACCTAGTCTCGTCGCCAAAACGAATTTCGGTTTTTGTGTTTTCTAAGGTAATTGAAAGCAGCTTGCGTTGCTACCTACTTTAAAGTCTTACTGTTACAGGATTCTTCAGAGCTTTGTCTTGACCACATTGTCCTTACGGCTCTGACCTTGGCGCGCTTTTCTTAACGCTGTGATTTTAATGCTCTGATCCAGATTATGTGGCAGAAATAAATGCAGCGGTTAAATTGAAGTAAGTTCTTTCGTACTTAACTCCTTTTCGGCTTTAATTAGACGCTACACCTTGTGTCGCAAGGTATCAGTTCTAGTGAAGGCCACAAAAAGCTCGTAGTGCTTGCCAATTTCTCTCTAAAATCATGAAGGTGGTTGTTTGTTGTGCAATTAGCGATGCAAAGCTGCCTTATTCAGGATAAGCGTTTGACACTAATGTTAATTAGGGTTTCACTTAAGTAAAGAAACAAAGATAGAACAGACATGTCTGTAGACAGTAAATTATATGCGTTAGATGTAGACGCGCTTTCACCTACCATAAATCGCCGAGCGATAAACAGTGCCTTAAAAGATGATGAAGCGCTAAATGCGACCTTCATTGGGCAAGAGCGTGCGCGTGAAGCACTTACGTTTGGGTTAGGTATTAACACCAAAGGCTATAATCTATACGTGATGGGTGAGCCTGCCACAGGCCGCTTCACTCTAGTGAAGGATTATATTGAACGCCAAGTTGCCCAGCTACCGGCGCCTGATGATTGTTGTTATATCAACAATTTTGACGAAGAGCGCGAACCTGTTGCGCTAAAATTTCCTCCCGGAGGTGGAAAAGCATTCCACAAGGACATGGCTGCGCTTATTGACGATGTCATAGACTCACTGCCCATTGCCTTTGATAACCCGGGATATCAACGCCGTCGCGCGTCAATTTCCAGAGAGTTCGAGCAAAAGTACGATGCGGCTATCGATGCGGTAGAGCGTTACGCACAAGCGAATGATGTTGCGCTGTACGAAGAGGGGGGCTCTATTACGTTTTCACCTATCGTTAACGGCAAGCCAATAAGTGACACAGAGTTTGCGTCATTAACTGACGCACAACGGGAAGGGTTTTATACTCTTATTGACGAACTAGAAAACAGGTTAAGCGAAGGCCTGTTAAGCCTGCCTACGTGGAAACGCGAAAACTCGGAGCGTCTGCGTGAGCTTGACAAAAAGACCGCAGAGCAGGGGATAAAACCGCTGCTAAAAGTGCTTGAGCACAAATACGCGTCTGAGCTAGGGGTAATGAAATACCTCAAACAGCTTAAAACAGCAATGGTCAACGCCATCTTAGTCATTCACAGTGAAGAGCAGAAAGAAGAGAAGAGTGATGACTTTGACAAGAAGATATTTTTAGAAGAGCAATTTCTTCCTAACGTTTTGGTGTCGAATAAACTCGATGACGCAGCCCCTGTTATTTATGAGCCGAACCCTACTTATCAAAATTTGTTTGGCAAAATAGAGTACACCAACATTCACGGCAGCGTGTTTACCAACTATCGCATGATTCAGCCCGGTGCGCTCCATCGTGCAAATGGCGGTTATTTGTTGTTGGATGTCGACCAACTTATTGAACAACCTTTCGTGTGGGATACTCTTAAGCTTGCCATCAAGTCACAGCGCTTGCGCATGGACTTACCTCAGCAAGATGTGGGTATGGTGAACAACATTACGCTCAATCCACAGCCCATCGACTTAAATGTGAAAATCGTTCTGTTAGGTTCGCGTGATTTATACTACACGCTGCAAGATTACGATGACGAGTTTGATGAACTGTTTAGAGTGTTGGTGGATTTTGATTTGGAAATTCCCGTCACCAGACAGGCGCTTTTTGATTTCGTGGGCAAAGTACGTGCGCATCTTATTCAGTTAGGACTTAAAGGCATTACCGCTAACGCGATGTGCAGGCTAGTTGAGTACTCGTTAAGAATGGCTGAACACAAAGAAAAGCTATCTGCGCACTTCGCTGAAGTTATCGAGCTAGTTAATGAAGCCTATTATTTCTGTCAGAAATCTAATGCCGACACACTAGAACTTGATCATTTAAAAACAGCATTAAGTGCCAAGAAACGTCGCACCGGCCGCGTCAGTCAAACACTATTAAACGATATTAAAGAAGGGCACGTGCTTATTGCCACTGAAGGAAAAGCGGTAGGCAAAGTAAACGGGTTAACGGTATTGGATATTGGTGACACTGCATTTGGTACGCCTGCACGCATTACGTCTACTGTATTTGCTGGCGCAAGTGGTGTAGTTGATATTGAGCGTGAGGTAGAGCTTGGACAGCCTATTCACTCAAAAGGCGTTATGTTGCTTAATGGGTATTTAGGTAATAAATACGCTCAGCATTTCCCGCTAACGCTTTCTGCAAACATCGCATTGGAACAGTCTTACGGTCATATAGACGGCGATAGTGCATCCCTTGGTGAACTGGTTGCGCTTATCTCTGCGTTGACTGAAATTCCTTGCTTGCAGACCTTGGCCATTACGGGGTCCATAAACCAGTACGGTGAAGTGCAGGCCGTTGGCGGAGTTAACGAAAAAATAGAAGGCTTTTTCGACTTGTGTCAACACCGCGGCCTTACCGGTACGCAGGGCGTGATTATTCCTAAATCGAATGCGATTAATTTGGTATTAGACGCCACCGTTATCGACGCAGTGAAAAAAGGGCTGTTCCATATTTACACTGTAGAGACCGTTGATGATGCGCTATCTATTTTGATGGAACAGGAAGCGGGTAAAATAAGTAGTAAAGGTCGTTACCCTAAAAATTCAATTAATTACCATGCCGTAAACCGTCTATACAATATTGCGCTCATTGTTAATGGTGGCGATGGCGAATAGCTGAGCGAGCTTTATTTTAAACGCTCTATTGTGTTTTGACATAAAATGACCCCCAATAATTGGAATGTCCAACTAATGGGGGTCACTTCAGAAAAGCGTTTTTTTTGATTAAAGCATTAATGTACTTAATCACTACTTAGGCGGCATGCGCAGACCACCATCTAAACGGATTGTTTCACCATTTAGGTAGCTATTGTTTGCCATATGAATAACCAGTTTTGCAAACTCTTCAGGTAGGCCAAGGCGCTTAGGAAACTGAACGTTAGCAGAAAGGGCGTCTTGCACCTTTTCTGGCATAGCAAGTAGCATTGGCGTGCCCATTACACCCGGCGCAATGGTGTTAACACGAATACCCAACGGGGCTAAGTCTCGAGCCATTGGAAGAGTTAGGCCGATAATACCACCTTTACTCGCGGCATAAGCGGTTTGCCCTATTTGACCCTCATAGCCAGCAACTGAAGCAGTATTCACGATAAGACCGCGTTCGCCTTCCTCGTTAATTGGCGATTGTTTTGCCATCGTTGCTGCAACTAAGCGAGAAACATTAAAGCTTCCTACTAAGTTGATGTCGATAGTTTTCTGAAAATCGCCAAGCGGGGCAGGGTTACCTTCTTTATCAAGTAAACGTTTGGCGGGAGCGATGCCTGCACAGTTAACCACTAAAGAAATGGCCCCAAACCTCTCGGTTGTCGCGTCTATAGCCGCTTGAACAGAAGCTTCATCGCGCACATCGACTTTGGTGAAAAGTGTATTGTTGTTGCCTAACTCTGCTACGCGCTGTACGCCAAGCTCTTCATTTAAGTCGAAAAGGCTGACGTTAGCGCCTGCATCTCGAAGTGCGATGGCAGTGGCGTGACCAAGTCCAGAACAACCGCCAGTGACAATGGCAGTAAGATTATTTAGCGTCATATTTTTCCCTTAAAACCCGAGTTTTCACTATTATTAACGTGATGTTAACGAGAAGTAAGAAGAAAAACTATGGTGCCGAGGGGGATCGGCACCTTTTATTCGGTTATTTTGCAGCTATTTTGGCAACTGAATTTTACAGTCTTCGCTTTGACGGTAGATAATTAGCGTGTGGCCGATTACCTGTAGCTTAACTGAGTTTGTTTCACGAACAATGGCATCCATGATTAGCGCTTTTTCTTCGCGATCGTCTGTTGGCACCTTAACTTTAATTAATTCGTGATGGCTAAGGGCGTTGTCAATTTCGGCAACCACACCTTCTGTCAGGCCGTTCCCACCTAGCTGCACAACAGGTTTTAAAGGGTGTGCAAGGCCTTTTAGGAATTGTTTCTGTTTATTTGAAAGTTTCATGAAGTAATATTTCTTACAATTAATCTGTTAGTTTATGCTTGAAATAACGTATTCTAACGCCATCTTCTCTACAATCCTAATGACATTGTATTGGAATGACAAAAAAGAAACACTCCGCCAGCAGTAAACGCTGGCTTCAAGAACACGTTAACGACCATTATGTGCAAAAAGCAAATAAGGAAGGTTGGCGATCGCGGGCTATCTACAAACTGGAAGAAATCCAGAAGAAAGATAAGCTTATTAAACCAGGAATGACACTTGTAGACCTCGGTGCGGCACCGGGTGGCTGGTCACAGCTGGCTGCTCAACTAGTTGGCGACAATGGTCAAGTTATCGCGTGCGATATTTTGCCCATGGACCCAATTGTGGGCGTAGACTTTTTACAAGGTGATTTTCGAGAGGACGCTGTTCTCGACGCACTATTGAACAGAATCGGTGGGAACACCGTAGATATTGTGTTGTCTGATATGGCACCGAACCTTGCAGGTAACGCGTCGGTTGACCAATCTCGCTCTATGTACCTTTGCGAACTAGCGCTTGATATGTGTCACCAAGTGTTAAAGCCTGGTGGTTCGTTTGTCATAAAGGTGTTCCAAGGTGAGGGGTTTGTTGAGTTCATGAACGCACTTAAACAATCTTTCACAACCATAAAGACGCGTAAGCCTGACTCGTCCAGATCACGTTCGCGAGAGGTGTATTTGGTGGCTTGTGGGTATAAAGTGTAGTACGCTTTGAGATAAGCGGTTTTCGTTGCGAGTTGTGTCGTTTATTCAATAAACAACTTGTTGAATATACAAGCAATTCGGGTTTATAGAGGTTAGTAGCATTGAGCGATATGGCAAAAAATTTAATCTTATGGTTAGTCATCGCCGTTGTTTTAATGTCGGTTTTCCAGAGCTTTTCACCGAGTGAATCGTCTCGTTCGCAAACTGACTACACAACGTTTTTGAGAGAAGCAGAACAGGGAAATATTCGAGAAGTTCGCATCAATAATAGTGGCGAAATTCGAGGTACTAAGCGTTCAGGCGAAACTTTCCAAACATTCGTACCTTACTTCGATGACAAGTTAGTATCTGACTTGGTTAAGAACGACGTAAGAGTGTACGGTGAACCACCAGAAGAGCAGTCTCTTCTGACGTCTATTTTCATCTCATGGTTCCCCATGTTACTGCTTATTGGTGTATGGATTTTCTTCATGCGTCAAATGCAGGGTGGCGGCGGCCGTGGCGCTATGTCATTCGGTAAGAGCAAAGCTCGCCTACTTGGTGAAGACCAAATTAAGACAACATTTGCTGACGTAGCAGGCTGTGACGAAGCGAAAGAAGATGTATCTGAATTGGTAGACTTCCTGCGCGACCCGTCTAAGTTCCAAAAGCTAGGTGGTAAAATTCCGAAGGGCGTACTTATGGTAGGTCCTCCTGGTACAGGTAAAACGTTGCTTGCAAAAGCTATCGCGGGTGAAGCAAAAGTACCATTCTTTACTATTTCAGGTTCTGATTTCGTTGAAATGTTCGTGGGTGTAGGTGCATCTCGTGTTCGTGACATGTTTGAGCAAGCTAAAAAAGCGGCGCCTTGTATCATCTTTATTGATGAAATCGATGCAGTGGGCCGTCAACGTGGCGCAGGTCTAGGTGGTGGTCACGACGAACGTGAGCAAACCCTTAACCAGATGCTTGTTGAAATGGACGGCTTTGAAGGTCATGAAGGTATTATCGTTATTGCGGCAACTAACCGTCCTGACGTACTAGACCCTGCGCTTCTTCGTCCTGGTCGTTTTGACCGTCAAGTAGTGGTTGGTCTTCCTGACATCCGCGGCCGTGAACAAATTCTTAAGGTTCACATTCGCAAAGTACCAGTGGCTGATAACGTAGAACCGTCAGTTATTGCTCGTGGTACACCAGGTTTCTCAGGTGCTGACCTTGCTAACCTAGTAAACGAAGCTGCATTGTTCGCTGCTCGCGGCAACAAGCGCCTTGTTTCTATGGAAGAGTTTGAGAAAGCGAAAGACAAAATCATGATGGGCTCTGAGCGTAAGTCTATGGTGATGTCTGAGCCTGAAAAAGAAATGACTGCGTATCACGAAGCGGGTCACGCTATCGTAGGTCGCTTAGTGCCAGAGCACGATCCGGTATACAAAGTGTCAATCATTCCGCGCGGTCGCGCGCTGGGTGTGACCATGTACTTACCAGAGCAAGACCGAGTGAGCCACTCTAAACAGCACTTAGAAAGTATGATTTCTAGCTTGTTTGGTGGGCGTATTGCTGAAGCCATCATTTATGGTGACGACAAAGTAACCACGGGTGCATCTAACGACATCGAACGCGCAACTGAAATTGCACGTAAGATGGTTACTCAATGGGGCTTGTCGAGCAAAATGGGCCCAATGCTTTATGCTGAAGACGAGGGTGAAGTGTTCCTAGGCAAGTCTATGTCTAAGGCAACAAACATGTCTGATGACACAGCACGTGCCATTGATGCGGAAATTAAGTCACTGATTGACCGCAACTACGATCGCGCTCAAAAGATCCTTGAAGACAACATCGATATTTTACATTCAATGAAAGACGCACTGATGAAGTACGAAACCATTGATGCAAAGCAAATTGATGATCTGATGAACCGCACTGACGTTCGTCCTCCTGCTGACTGGGATGACAGCAAGCCATCGGGTGGCGACAAGCCAAGTGGTGGTGCACCGGTTCGCGAAGGTGAAATTAAAAATGACGGCGTAGACAAACCGTCGGTAGGTAAGCCGGGCGATATTCCAAGCTAAGCTTCTACAATCACTAAAAAACGCCAGTTAAACTGGCGTTTTTTGTTAGCGCAATCTGGTTTTCGTTGCAAATTGAGCAAAGGCTTTAAGCGGGAGTTAAGCAAAGCTAGTTACCAAATTGGAGTAGGCAATGTATTTGCGCTTCACGGTAACATGCACTGCTCACTAGGCGATTTAAAATCAGATTGCTTTATAGCTTCATTTTTTGAAGACAACTTTTTTTTGAAAGATTGTATTATTTTTTAAAAACATAGTGCAGGTAATTCATGCAGTTTGGTAAGCACTTCATTGAGCTGTCACAACCTCAGGTGATGGGTATTTTAAATGTTACGCCCGATTCATTCTCTGACGGCGGCAAACACGCAAATGTAAAACAAGCCCTTGAGCACGCGCTTCGCATGATTGATGAAGGCGCAACGTTCATAGATGTCGGTGGTGAATCAACCAGGCCTGGTGCACCCGATGTATCGTTACAGGAAGAATTGGATCGCACCATTCCGGTTATTGAAGCCGTAGCTAAAAATACCGCATGTGTTATTTCTATTGATACCAGCAAGGCTGACGTTATGCGGGAAGCGGTGAAAGCTGGCGCGGGGCTAATCAACGATGTACGCGCTTTACAAGAGCCTGGTGCATTGCAAGTAGCAGCTGAAGCACAAGTACCTGTTTGTTTAATGCATATGCAGGGGCAACCCAGAACCATGCAGCAAAGCCCTGAGTATGATGATGTAGTGAATGATGTGGGTCAGTTTCTACTCGCGCGCAGTAATGCTTGTGAAGAAGCGGGCATTGCTAAAGATAAGATTTTGTTCGACCCTGGCTACGGTTTCGGAAAGTCACTGGAACACAATTATACGCTGGTGAAACACTTGCCATCGCTTATGAAGCTGGGTTACCCGGTGTTAGTAGGCATGTCTCGCAAGTCGATGATCGGCAATTTGCTAAATAGAAAAGTGGATGAGCGCTTGGCGGGAAGCATAAGCCTCGCTACAATTGTCGCCCAAATGGGCGCACAGATAATTCGCGTTCACGACGTGAAAGAAACAGCTGATGCTGTCAATATCGTGAAAATGCTGAATTCAGTAAAATAAGGAATAATAATGACGCAGCGCAAATATTTCGGCACCGACGGTATCCGCGGAAAGGTAGGCGAGAGCAATATCAACCCAGAGTTTGTTACAAAACTCGGGTGGGCAGCAGGTAAGGTCCTTGCCGGACGAGGGACGAACAAAGTACTTATTGGTAAAGACACGCGTATTTCTGGCTACATGCTAGAGTCGTCTTTAGAGGCGGGTTTATCAGCTGCTGGCATCAATATCGGTTTACTAGGCCCCATGCCAACGCCAGCTATTGCTTATCTCACCAAAACATTTCGCTCAGAAGCAGGGATAGTGATTAGTGCGTCACATAATCCGTTTTATGATAACGGCATTAAATTTTTCTCAGCGCAAGGCTTTAAGCTTGATGATGATATCGAGTTAGCGATTGAAGATATGCTTGAACGTCCAATGACATGTGTGGCATCTGATAAGCTGGGTAAGGCTACGCGTATAAATGACGCTGCGGGTCGTTATATTGAGTTTTGTAAGGGGACATTCCCTTCAGAATTATCGCTGACAGATCTTAAAATTGTTGTGGACTGCGCACATGGCGCAACGTACCACATTGCCCCCAACGTATTGAGAGAGTTAGGTGCTACGGTTATCGAACTTGGTACAGCGCCCAACGGTTTAAACATTAACGACGGTGTGGGCGCAACCTCAATGGATGCGATTGTTGAAAAGGTTAAGGAGACCGGCGCTGATCTTGGCTTTGCCCTAGACGGCGATGGCGATCGCATTATGATGGTAGACCATCTTGGTAATGTGCTTGATGGTGACCAGATTGTTTACATCATTGCCCGCGACGCGCTAAAAAACGGCAAAATGCAGGGTGGTGTAGTTGGCACCTTGATGAGTAATTTAGGCCTTGAAAATGCGTTGTCAAAGCTTGGTGTTCCTTTCGCAAGAAGTAATGTTGGCGACCGTTATGTGATGGAGCTGTTACAACAAAAAGGCTGGTCAATTGGCGGTGAAAACTCGGGTCATGTTCTCAATCTTAATATGAGCTCAACGGGTGACGGTATTGTAGCTGGGCTTCAAGTGCTTGCCGCAATGCTTCGTTCGCACATGGACTTACACGACTTAGCAAGTGGGTTTGAGATGTACCCGCAAACGCTAGTTAACGTGAGGTACGCTAACCAAGAAGTGGATTATTTAGCACACAGCAATGTACAAAATGCTAAGAAAGAGGCTGAGTCTGCGTTAGGTAAAACGGGCAGGGTACTTCTACGTAAAAGTGGTACTGAGCCGTTAATTCGTGTGATGGTTGAGTCGAATGACGAAAGCCAATCTCACAAATGGGCAGAGCATATTGCTGAAACTGTTCGTAATCTCGCCAATTAGTTGGCGTAGCAGGAAATTTTGCTTTTTGTGCTTGTATCTTCTCAATTAAATAGTTAATATCACGCCCGCTTTGAAGACAGGGCTAAGGTCTGCGTTGTGAGTAAAAATCTTAGAAAGCCATTCGTGGCTGGCAACTGGAAAATGAACGGAAATTTGGCATTAGTTGCTGAATTTAATCAAAAACTGGCGGATGTAAAAGCTGATTCGGAAATCGTTATTTGCGCTCCTTCACTTCTTTTACACGCATTTGAAACCCATTCGTTTGCCATTGGTGCTCAAAACGTAAGTCATCTTAATAACGGCGCTCACACTGGTGAGTTGTCAGTTGAAATGCTTAAAGAAGTAGGTTGCGGTTACGCAATTGTTGGGCATTCAGAAAGACGAGAGGACCAAGGCGAGTCAAGCGAACTTGTTGCATTAAAGGCAAAGCAATGTGTTTCTTCAGGTGTCGTACCCATCATTTGTGTAGGTGAGCCACTTGAAGTGAGAGAAGCTGGTAATGTTGAATCGTTTGTTGGCGAGCAACTAGATGCACTGGTTAGCGTCATGTCGGTAGACGAACTCAGTAAGACTGTTATTGCATACGAGCCGATTTGGGCAATTGGTACTGGTAAAACAGCCAGCCCTGAACAAGCACAAGAAGTACACGAATTTATTCGCGGCTACTTTAATAAAGTAGACGCACAGTTGGCTCAAGGCCTTCGTATTTTGTACGGTGGTAGTGTTAAGCCAGATAATGCTGAAACCCTATTTGCGCAAAAAGACGTAGATGGTGGTTTGATTGGCGGAGCCAGTTTAAAAGCTGAAGATTTTATTTCAATTTGCCAAGCGGCAAACTGACGAGGTATTTATGATTTACGAAGTGCTATTAGTAGCATACCTAATTGTAGCGCTATTGCTTATTGGATTTGTATTGATCCAACAAGGAAAAGGTGCAGATATGGGCGCTTCATTTGGTTCAGGCGGCTCGAACACGGTTTTCGGCTCATCTGGTTCTGGCAACTTTATGACTCGAACAACGGCAATCCTCGCAGGTTTGTTTTTCTTCATCAGTCTTTCTTTAGGTGCTATAACAGCTAACCGTGAAAGCGCAGAGGATGAGTGGAACAACCTAGAAGTTCCTGCTTCGTTAGAAGAGCAGGTAGAGCTTCCAGCGGATCAAGACGTACCAGTGATCGAAGATGCAGCTCAGGGTGATGTTCCAGTAATTGAAAGCGATGCGACAGACGTTCCTATGTCTGACGATAGCGAAGGTTCAAACTAAAAAGTTTTCGCGGAAGTGGTGGAATTGGTAGACACGCCATCTTGAGGGGGTGGTGAGCATAGCTCGTGCGGGTTCAAGTCCCGCTTTCCGCACCAATTAAAGAAAGAGAAGGCCAGCAAAGTTGCTGGCCTTTTTTCTATTTGACCTTTTGAAAGCAAGAAGACGCAACCAACAAAACAATTGTTGACCTTGTTATAATTGTAACAAAGCGTTAAAAACCAAAAATTACAGGGTGTTATACCTGTTCGTATCTTTATTATTCAGCTATTCTTTTAGCAGTTCATCGTTTTACGCATCTTAAAATTTAGTCTATTCTTCACGGGGCACTAGAGTGCAAAAAACACTAAGTCAGAGTTTATTTCAAACCTTACTGATAGGTATTGTAATAGCATCACTTCTGATTATTGGCGCTGTCTGGCGTTCAGCCAACACCCTAGTAGTTCAAAATATTGATCACGACATTCTCTTGGCTGAAAAAGTATTTGATAAAGTCGTTGCCGACAGGCAAGCCGTTATCAGAAGCGTTTCAAAAGTCCTGTCTCGGTCTTTCGACTTTAGACGCGCTGTGGGCACTGGAAACATACCCTCTATAGAAGCCGCTTTTACAAGCTACGCAGAACGCCTAAATACAAACATCATTGCGTTAGTCAGTTTAGATCACACAGTAGTTGCAACCCATAGCGAATTATTTGAGCCTGGCCAAAACATAGAGAGTAGCTTATCACTTGTAGCCAGAGGTCAAGACAGTGGATTTTTTGTTGTTAAAAACAACTTGGTGCAGCTAAATCTAATTCGGGTAGAAATTCCAACGCTTAGATATTACATGCTTATTGGTGTTGATTTTGATAGCGATTTATTAAACGAGTTAAAACAACTTGTAGATGCTGAAATTATCATTTCAGAAGCAGGTTCAAATAAGGTTATAAAGGCAACCTTAGATGAAGGAGACGCTCAGCGCATACTTTCATCTGAACGCGACCCGTCTTGGGTAGATGTCACTTTCAAAGACGAGTTGACCTATTTTGCGCGACAGGTAAGTATTGGCTCTGAGCAGGACTTGCCTATGGCGATTACGCTAGCTGTAGATGTAACCTCTTCGTTTAATGCGTTTACTCGCATTCAATTAACCATATTAGCTTTTTGTTTGTTAGCAATACTCGTTGCTATGGGGCTTTCTCTGTTACTAGCACGAAATGTGAGTGAGCCTGTTTCTAAGTTAGTTAAAGCAGTTAATAAGGTGGCTTCAGGGTCCTATGGTGCGACACTTGAAGCGCCATCGAAACTCAAAGAAATTACCGAGCTTGCTAATGCTGTTGATAGTATGCAGGCGAGTATTAAGAGTCGTGAGAAGCATATACGCTATCAAGCAGAACACGATGTTTTAACGGGGCTTTTTAACCGCAACTATGTTGAAGGCTTTTTCGAATCCGAGCTCAAAGAAGGGCGGGCTGTTCAAGTGGTGGCTATTACCGTCATTGGGTTTCGAACTATTAATGACCTGTATGGCTATTCAAATGGCGACAATACGTTAAAAGCGCTAGCTGAGCGTTTACAGCGCTGGCCCGGTACGTCTGCGCGCCTTGCTGGGGGGGAGATTTTATATATCTCTCAGGAATCGCTTAATGATGATCAGCTAGAAACGCTTAAGTACATACTTGAGCAGCCTGTTGAGAGTAATTTAATCGCTATTCCCGTGAAAGTTGCTATGGCAATCATCGAATGCCCACAGGACGCTGCGTCCTCTGAAGAGCTCTTCAGAAAAATGAATATAGTCACCGATGAAGCCATTCACAGTGACAGTTGGTGTGTCCGCTATCGAACTGATTTGGAAGATAAATATAACCGCCGCCTTGCTATAACAACGGAATTAAAACGCGCTCTTGCCAGTCAGCAGAATGAATTGTCTATGGTCTACCAACCTAAAGTTGATTTAAGGACCATGAAAGTTTGTAGTATGGAAGCGTTAATTCGTTGGAACAACAGTGCACTAGGTTTTGTTCCTCCTGATGAGTTTATCACTATTGCTGAGCAAGCAGGATTGATTGAGCAGGTCACGACTTGGGTTATGCAGCAGACTATTGCAGATTTAGCTTATTTCAGAGCTAAAGGATATGAATTTACTGTGGCAATGAACCTCTCGACTCAAGACATACAAAACAAAGTGTTGCTGCGTAAGCTTGTTGCTTTGCTTACGCAAGAGGGGCTTTCCCCTGAGGCGCTGGAACTTGAAATTACTGAAAGCGACTTGGTTGCCGACGCATCGCTTGCCATAGAGAACCTAAATGAGCTAACAGCCCGTGGATTTCACTTTGCGATAGATGATTTCGGCACGGGCTATTCTTCATTGGCGTACTTAAAGAATCTACCAGTCACAACAATCAAGATAGATAAAAGCTTTATTCTTGCTCTAGCAAGCGACGAGAACGATCAACAAATAGTTCACACCGTGCTTAGTTTAGCAAGTGTCTTCAATTTAAAAGTGGTTGCAGAGGGTGTAGAAGATGTTGCGTCGCTAGAAATCTTGAAAGAGTGGGGGTGTGATATCGCACAAGGTTATTTCATCAGTCGTCCTCTTAATCGTTTAGACCTAGAAAATTGGCTACAAAATACGCCTTTCGGTGAATAGCTTTCTTATTACAAAAAATTTATATTTTTGAAGTCAATGGGATGCTCAATCGTTTATCAACGCTGACATGGCATCTAAAATGCAAACAATTATTATGAAGCGCGAAAATCGCTCCGCAGGCTGAACACTTTCATCAAAGTGTGAGTTTTTTGCCTACTGAGTTGTGAAATTACTTCAAAAACAAGGAATTTACTATGGACATCATTCGTATACTTTTATCAATTTTACTTCCACCGCTAGGCGTATTTTTACAGGTAGGTATTGGCGCGCATTTTTGGATCAATATTCTATTGACTATTCTTGGTTATTTTCCAGGTGTAATTCACGCGGTTTACATCATCGCTAAAAAGTAGCCACCTAAGGGCTTCTGTAAGTCGTTATACGCGCCAGAGCAAAAAATATTAAATATGCAAAAGCCAGCTTTAGTAGCTGGCTTTTTACTTTATGACGCCTTTCGGGTTGAATATTATCGCCATGGATACCATGGCTATGTTATGCCGTGAGTTTTTCGTTGTCTAATTCCTGTTTCATCTCTTTTTGATATTCATCAGCAAGTTTTGTTTTCTGGCGGTCATTAAGCACATTACCCGCAACCTGGAAGAACTCTTGTTCTTCGTCAGCAAGGTGATGTTCCACTTTTTCCTGAAGTGCTTTTAAATAACGTAACCATGCAGGTGAACTCATATCGGTGTCATCAAGCTTCGCCAGTAATTCATCAATCTCGTGATGCTCTGCAATACCATGACGGGTCAAATCTGCGGTGGCGTCTTTTTCTAAAAGATGAGAATAAAAGTGGCGCTCCTCAGCAATAGCATGACTTTCAAGCTGTGTCTTAAGCTCTTGATAATATTCACGGCGTGCAGCTGTATCTCCACTTGTTTCAGCTAAAATCTTTAGCAATAAACGTTGCTTCTCATGGTCTTGGCGTAAAGCTTCAAAAATTTTCATGGGTAGTTCCTTATAAATACCTAAAAAATGAATCACACCTGTGGTAATGCTATTTTTATTCCATGAATGAGATATTTGTTACGCGCTGATTTTTAAAAGAAATTTCAAATGAAGTGACATAGAGTCATTGAATTGGGGAAGGGGACAACGCAAATTTTACAAGTTAGTTTCCGATAAATTCACGGCAGTAAGTCCGTGAATTTATCGAAAAAGGGAGATGGGATATGCGCTACACGCCTTGTGCGACCATTGCGTCAGCGAGTCTACGAAATGCTGCTACATTGGCGCCTTTCATATAATCAACGTAGCTGCTTCCAGCATCGCCTTCAGATTTACCCTCATCAACACAGCGCTGATGAATGCTTTCCATAATAGCGTATAACTGGTCATCAAGTATCTTCGCATTGCGCTGATTGAACATGGCGTTTTGGCTCATTTCTAATCCCGACAAGGCGACACCACCCGCATTAGATGCTTTTCCAGGCACATAAACAATTTTGGCATCTAAGAAAAGGGCTTGTGCCTCATTCGTACACGGCATGTTCGCACCCTCTAAAACCATCTTACAGCCGTTATCCAGTAATAACTTGGCATCTGCTTCAAGCAGTTCATTTTGCGTTGCACAAGGTAAAGCAATATCACATTTTATATGCCACGGCTTTTTATCGGCTATCCATTCGCCTATGTTTTTATCTGCCATATCCACAAGAATATTATCTCGGTTAGCGTGGTTGTTAATTGCCCATTTTAATGCCGTATCCGATAACCCTTCTTCAACATGCAGAAGACCCCGGCTATTAGACAGCGAAATAACTTTTCCGCCTTTCTCTACCGCCTTGAGCGCCGCATGCAACGCTACGTTTCCGGCTCCAGATACTGCAATAGTATTGCCTTCAATGTGAGAATTTCGTTGTTTACAAACCGCTTCTAAAAAGTAGATTAAGCCAAAACCTGTGGCTTCAGTGCGCACATAACTTCCACCAAATTCTAACCCCTTGCCTGTCAACACACCTTCGAACCTGTTGTTTAACCTACGGTATTCACCATAGAGATAACCTATTTCTCTAGCGCCTACGTTAATATCACCAGCAGGTACATCTGTGTTCGCGCCTATGTGTCGTTGTAATTCACGCATGAAGGCTTGGCAAAACAACATAATGTCGCGATCAGTACGCCCTTTGGGGTTAAAGTCTGACCCGCCTTTACCTCCGCCCATGGGTAAGCCGGTCAGGGCATTCTTGAAACACTGTTCGAAAGCTAGAAACTTAAGCACCGATAAGTTGACGGTAGGATGAAAGCGCAAGCCACCTTTGTAAGGACCCATGGCTGAATTGTGCTGTACACGCCAACCTTGATTGACTTCAATATCGCCATCACTGTTCATCCACGACACGGTAAAATAAATAATGCGTTCAGGCATGCAAATGCGTCTTATAATATCGAACGCTTTGTAGTCTTTGTTTGCATTGTAAATAGGAACAATATCTTCTAATACTTCGTGTACCGCCTGTAGATATTCCGTTTCGTTAGCAAACTTCTCATTAAGAAAGGTATAGATTTCTTCAAAGTTACTTTTCTGAGTCATGTACTGCTTAATCCTTTTCTTCAAAATTTGTGAGAACGTTAAGGCTTCGAGGGCATGTTTTTATCTCAAGCTTTTCGCCTTCGTAGATCTCGCCGTCGACAGCATACGCCGTGGGCTTATCAAATGTTAACGTTATGCTTGATGCGCGTTCGTGCCGTATTGATTCAGATTGCTTTTTTGCTTCAGCTGGACTTAGCACTAGCTCTGCTAACGATGCGAATTGTTTATCAGAGCTGGGCTGAGGTAATAGCCAGGTCAAATCAAGCTTTCCATCGGTGATGTCGGGCGGCTCAGCGCCCTGAGCAAGTGCTGTGGTCATTGGGGCTGCGTTTGCAATAACAAAGCTCGGCGTTTCTAAGGTTTCAGCTGGCTGGTTGTCTTTTGCTACTTTAAACGTCATGTTTTCGTTATTTGAAATCGCGTTCCATAGCCCTTTTAGGTAGGCAAACTGGCCGCCTACATTCTTTTCTTCGCGATCAGCGGCCGAAATCATTTTTTCCTCGAAGCCAACTGCTGCTACCAAAAGCATAACGTGGTCGTTACAGGTCGCGGTATCTATGGCTAAGGTGTTGCCCTCTATAATGATGTCACATGCTGTACTAATAGGCATGACTTTACTAATGTAGCCATGCAACACTTGGCTCAGTGCGTTTGCTGTACCAAAAGGGATAATCCCCATGGTAACGTCGGTGTTGACCAAAGCCGATGCGACTTCAGTTAACGTTCCATCGCCTCCGCATGCGACAATAATGTGGGCGCCGTCTTGTTTTGCCTTTTCTGCTAGTGCCTTACCATCTACTTCAGGTGTGGTTTCTTTCACGGTCACTTTGAATTTTTCATTTAATCGAGAAAGAACGTCATCTCGGTATTGCTCCCATTTACCGCCACCAGCAACTGGATTAACAATAAGGGTTAAATTCTTTTGTAGTGAAAGTAGGCCACCATCTCTAATCTGCTGCAGCGATGCTAATTGACGTTTGTTGAGCCTTGCTGTTTGGCGTATCTGGTTAATTTCACGTAATGCATCATCTACACTCAACGAAGGGTTTTTGGCCAGTAAATAGGCTGCAACCACCAGAACAGAGCGACCTCTTCCAAGCGCACAATGCACAACAACATTTTTCTTTTCAGAAATTTGTTGATTTAACCAATTTATTGCTAAAACAAGCTGTTCAGGAGTGGGGCTGGTATGGTCGAGTACCGGTACGTTTAAATAGCGGTAATCTTCTTGATATGCCGTCCAATCCAGTCCATCAAATTCAGCGGTTACGTCAAGAATGGCATCAATGTTGTTTTCGTTTAAAAGGCTAACGTGTTTTCCCGACATGCGGCACGCAAGGAATAAGTGCGGCTCAATTTTTTGTAGGGGAGGGACTTTATCCGTTCTGCGTGCGTATTCATTGTAAAGCCAAGAGCCCAGTAAAAAAGGTACAAAAATCCAGCGTATGTAGAATGGTATTGACCCATCCTCACGTTTGCGAAACAGGCTTGGATAGTTGAGCAAATAGGCGCTGCTTACGGCAATAAGGGAAAATGCAATCCAACCAAATACCACTTTTAACAATATCACTGGCACGGTCAGCGTTAGTGCTAACGCCACTAATGCACCAAGTACGTAATACTTCACCATTTTCACGATTAACACATCCTTTGTAATTGGAAAGAGCAAACAGTCTATGCATCTATACTTACACTGGAGCGTTTTCGTTTACTTTTGTCGCAATAGGGTTGAACTATCACGTATCGGTAAACGTATGCTTTGGTATTGAAAATATGAGCGTTTCAAATGAAGAATAGTGCGGTACTAAAGGTTGCGAACTTTGTATGGTTCCAAGGAATTTGGTGGCTGGTCATCTTGTTCCAGAATAAAGCAGTAATTCCAGTGTTAGGGTTAATCCTTCTATGGATAGCCATTTCGCCCAAGCGAGTGGAAGATATAAAGCTAATGGGCACGGTATTTTTACTGGGCACGGTGGTTGATGCACTTTTAACCCTAAGCGGGCTGTTCATTTTTAACGAGACTGAAACGCTGGTCAGCTTCTGGCCAATTCCAATTTGGCTAAGTCTTCTATGGGCAGCCTTTGCAGGTACGGTCTATCACAGTTTAACCGCCTTTAATGGTCGAATGGCCGTTGCGGCGGTTGCTGGAGCTATCTTCGCGCCGCTCAGTTATATCGCCGGCGCCAAATTCGGCGCGGTTGAATTGGGCGCAAGCGTAGTGCTTTCTTATATTTTTATCGCTCTAGTGTGGAGTGTAATCTTCCCGCTGTGTTTTTATTTATCCAATCGTTTTGAGGCAAAACAAGCCCAAGCGTAAATGCAAGGAGTGTATTGGCAATGACGAAAAACGTATTAGTTACAGGTGGAAACAGAGGTATTGGTCTAGAAATAGTAAAAGGAATGCTGTCTAAAGGCTACAAAGTGCTAATGGGGTGTCGAGACGAAGAGGCCGGCCTTGAAGCCAAGAAAGATATTGTGGGAGGGGATTTGCATATTATTGAGATGCCTCTTGATAACGAAACAGCCATCGTCGATGCGTTTGTTCGAGCTGAGGCCGTGTATGGCCCTATTGATATCCTCATAAACAATGCAGGTATCTTAGACGACACGCCATGGAAAGATGTAAATTCTGAGACGTTGGCTAAATCGATGCAAATTAATGTGAACGCCCCGCTTACACTTATCCAGCAAACGTTACCGCAAATGATTGAGCGAGGTTTTGGACGTATTATCAATGTAAGCTCTAGTTACGGTAGCTTCGCCGAGGGACTGAAAGGGCCAATGTGCTATGCGATAACAAAGGCTGCAATTAATGCGCTTACGGTTAAGATGGCAGCGGTAGTTGATGAAGCTGCTGACAGTAAGTCTCTTAATGTAACCGTTAATAGCATGACCCCGGGTTGGGTGCATACCAGAATGGGGGGAAGTGATGCGCCTAAAACACCCGAGGAGGGAGCAGATACGGCCATTTGGTTAGCAACCATGGAAGCGGGCGGCCCCCATGGCCAATTCTTAAAAGATAGAGAGCCTATAGAGTGGTAGCCTTAATTAACTAGCCTCAGTTATATAGTATGAAGGCTACCATTTTCACGATGCTTTTTAATCAGCATCTTCTAAAGTGAGAATCGCTTTCGTAGAAAGCGGGCGATTCCATCTTCATCGTGATGCCCAATGACGGAAGTGGCGGCGTCTTTGATATAAGGTTTAGCGTTAGAAGGTGCATAAGCCTCGTCTGCTAGCTTAAACATACTTAAATCATTATCACTGTCGCCAAACACAATAACGTTGCTTGCATTCAACTGTTGGCGCAAAAGCTCTACCGCACTACCTTTATTCGCAAGATTGTGGTGTACATCCATCCAACGGTACTCATCTCCTTCGATAGCTGGCCCAGAGTACGCTATCAGTCCTTCGTGCATGTTAAGCTGTTTATACATGTCATAGACTAGTGGTGCATCTCCGATCATACTGATGTTTGTTATATGTGCATTAGCAGGTAGCAACTCAATAGACGCTAGTCGCGCTTTAGTGCGCGAAAAATACTTTTCAATTAAATCGTGTTCCACCTGATGCTTAGGCGACGAATGGTAAATCACGTGCTCGTGATCTGGGCTATCCATATTCACTGTGTTAATGAAAGGCGTAATATTATTATTTACGGCGTGCTCGATAATAAGATTCACTTCACTGGGCGCGAGCAAATTTTCTAGTGTTAGCGCGTTTCCGGCAGGATCCCAAATTGCCACCCCATTATTATAAATGTGAGGGAGTACAAAAGACTGACCTTGTAGCACAAATTGCGCTGAATGCATGGTACGACCCGTCGCTACGGTGAATGCAATGTCTCTCTCACCAAGCAAGCCCAACGTCTCTTTAGTAAACGAGGAGATTTCAGAAGACTTATTTAATAAAGTGCCATCTAAATCAAAAAATATTAAATCCATACAATTGGTGCCTAATCTCTCTTTCAGAATAACGCCGACCAAACGACGAAGGGCAATAAACGTGGAGTTCGTTATATTGCCCTTCGAAAATATTGGAACAGCTAGATTGATAACTCCGCTATGATTACTGTATCACATTCTGCTTTGAAGCAGCGTTCCATATTATGTCGCTAGTCTTGCTACCGAATAGATTCGACCACTTTGTCGGTGTGCTGCTTCAGTAATTGCGAGACTTTAGAAGCAGACTGTGACTTTTTAAGGTTAATTACCAGCGCAACTTTACCATATCTAACCGCGTGTCTTACGGTTTGTATAACCTCATTTCTGTCTGGACGTAAACCGATTAAACCCGCTATGAATAACCCAATGAATATGCCTGGGCTAATTAGTGCTATGTAGGTAAACAAAGGATTTTGTTGAGTAAGCGCTGGGCCAAACTGCGTTAACAAAAATGCCGCCACTAAACCTACAATCAGACCGATTGAACCAAGCAACAGGTGGGACGACCACATGCTTTTGCCAATGGATGCGCTGTTACGTTCAAGTTTTTCACTCATTTTAGGGTCGCCAGCTTCGATAATTTCTACTTGAGATACCTCAACAGATGTTTGGTCTTGAACTATCTCAAGTACTTCCTGCACTTTAAGTTTTGACGGAAATACAGCCGCGACTTGCAAATCACCGGTTGATACAACATGGGCTCTCAAATTCTCATGTTCATTACTGTTTTCGCTTTTTGACTCTACGTTTTTCGAACTTTGAACATTCATCTTTAAATCCTCGACTTCTTACTTGGACTCTCTAAATCAATCCACTTCACTTGCACTTCAAAGGGTATTGCTGTTCGGCTTCACCCAAGTGCATAGGTAACTCGACAACTATTGTTCATACTTATTCAAGTTGCATTCCGACGAAGAAAAGTAGCGGTTTATACTTTAGTAGAAAAAAGAGAAGGTACATTTTTATGCTATTGTTTTTAATGGTTATTTTTGGAAGGTTAAATATGATTTAGTAAGCTGGAAGGCGAAATAAAGAAGGATTTCGAAGCGATATGCTGAGTTTTAGCAATCGCTGCTACCGGACCAACCAGCCAGTACTGTGATAATTTTACACATAGCGTGAAAATTCGTTATGGCCTTTAAAATCACTGTCTTGCCGTGGAAGCGTCGGCTTGCGGCAAGGTTAATTGCGTGTAGTGATCATTTCTGTACGTTCTTCTGTAGATTCTATTTATAAATTGAGATTTGGTACCGTTGTTTGCAATCTGACTAAGAAAGCACAGCGAGCATCTGCGGCCGTAGCAGCACCTTAACAGTCGGTCTTCTTAGCTGGTAAGGAAAGGAGTATCTATAAATGAAACGGATTAAGGGCTATTGCAACGTCTACTCTGATGATAGCCATCTATCAATAAGGCGCATCGCTTGCGGTGATAAACGGTTTTACTATCGCTATGCAAGTGGAAAAAAAGTCACAGGAGAGCGCGTGCTAAAGCGTATCAAAAAGCTTGTCATTCCTCCAAATTGGCGCGACACCTTTATAAGCCGTGACAGTAAAGCCAGCGTTCAAGCCGTCGGCTATGACGAAAAAGGACGTAAACAATATATCTATCACAGCAAATGGCACGAGCAGCAGCAAGTAGAAAAATTTGAGCGTTTGGTTGCCTTTGGTAATGCACTTCCTGAGTTCCGTGAGCACTGTCTTTCATTAATTTCACAGCCAACATGGACGCAAGAAAGAGCTTGCGCGCTGGTGTGCCTGTTGCTCGATTACACAGGTGCTAGAGTTGGCAACGCTCAATATAGCAAGGAAAATAACACATATGGGTTAACTACATTGCGGCGCAAGCATGTACAAGCGCAGTGTGACGATAGTGTTGAACTTGCTTACATTGGTAAGCACGGCAAACCAAGAACATTAAAAGTAAACGACCCTGAGCTTGCTTCATTAGTTTGTGACTGTGCGCAACAACAAGGTTACTGTTTATTTCGTTATCAAGATGAGAATAAACAATGGCACGACGTAACGAGCGAAGACGTTAATGCGTTCATCCACAAAGAACTAAGTGAACAGTTCAGTTGTAAAGACTTTCGAACGTGGGCATCAAGTCGATTTGCACTAACAAACCTGCCCAGTGTGTATGAACAGATAGCAAACTCCAGAACCAAGAAATGGGAGAGTACGTTAAGCAAGTGTGTTGCAGCAGAACTTGGCAATACTCCCACCGTTTGCAGGAAATATTATATTCATCCGAAACTATTTACTGTGAAAAATGATGAAAAGGCGTGTGAGAAGCTAATTAATCGGGTTCGCTCGCTACATAGTGAAGATTGTACGCAACTTACCCATTTACTGCCTGTAGAAAAGCTTCTTTTGGATGTTATTTCGTCTGAGTGCGTGTAACAAAGTATTTTTAATGAAAATGTTTTAGCTGATAGTAAAGTTGCTGTTTTTTGCGACTTTTCAGCTAAAGTTAAATTGTTTCATAAATGACTTAGTGTTTTTAAGTTAATGAATACTAATGGTAAATTTGGATTTTATTAGCGTAATATGCTTTGAAACATGGTTGGTGCTAATTTAAACATAAGTGCCTGTTAAACGATGTTGTTTAAAAATTGCACTTGAAATTTTCTGTCAGATCCTTATATTGTTAGAGCTCTAATGATTATTGTTCGATTTAATTGTTTGCTTTTGAATTTGAATTAGCAAAGGTTAAATGGCGTTTTCATTTACGAGTTTTCGAAGAGCAATAGAGGAAATAACGAACGTTATGCCAATGGAAAGTTACCTATCACTAGCGGTGTATTTTATAGCGATGTTAGGGATAGGGTTGTTTGCTTACCGACAATCTACCAGTGATATTTCTGGTTATATTTTGGGAGGGCGACAAGTTAGCCCTCAAGTAACCGCACTGTCTGCGGGTGCGTCTGACATGTCTGGCTGGATGCTAATGGGCTTACCAGGTGCAATGTACTTAACCGGTTTCGATGCGGTTTATATTGCAATAGGGTTGGTTGCAGGTGCGTTGGCCAATTATTTACTAGTAGCACCAAAACTTCGCGTTTATACCGAAGTAGCGAACGACTCGCTGACTGTGCCTGAATTTTTTGCCAAGCGTTTTAATACGCCTAATTCAAGCTTACGTATTGTTTCAGCGGTGATTATCGTACTGTTTTTCACGCTATACACCTCTGCCGGGTTAGTTGCAGGTGGTAAGTTGTTTGAAAGCGCGTTTTCGGTCGATTATCAGTTAGGCCTATTTATTACGCTGGGTGTAGTGGTGTCTTATACGCTACTTGGTGGTTTCTTGGCAGTAAGCCTTACGGACTTTGTACAAGGGTGCATTATGTTCGTGGCGCTGGTACTGGTTCCAATTGTCGCGTTTACCGAGTTCGATAGCGTGTCGCAAATGACAAGCGCCGCTTATCAATCTGTACCCAATTTTTCTGAATCGTTAGAAACGCTAACGATTGTAGGGTTGCTATCGAGTTTAGGTTGGGGCTTAGGTTACTTTGGACAGCCCCACATTATTGTTCGCTTTATGGCAATTCGTTCTGTTAATGCCATTGGCACAGCGCGAAATATTGGTATGTCGTGGATGTTAGTAACCATCATTGGTGCACTGGCAACAGGATTTGTAGGCATTGCTTATGCCAATCAGTTTGGCCTGGCTGTCGACGACCCTGAGACGATATTTATTATTTTCTCGCAATTGCTGTTCCACCCACTTATTAGTGGATTTTTAATGGCCGCTATTTTAGCCGCTATTATGAGTACAATTTCGTCGCAACTGCTGGTTAGCGCAAGTTCGTTAACCGAAGACATTTACCGCGTAATGGTAAATAAAAAGTCTTCAACCAAGGCGCTGAGTGAAAAGCAAACGGTAACAATTGGCCGTTATGGTGTAGCAGGTGTAGCTGTGGTTGCATTGTTATTAGCCATGGATGCGTCGAACACAATTTTATCTTTAGTAAGTAATGCTTGGGCAGGTTTTGGTGCAGCATTTGGTCCGTTAGTACTGTTTTGTCTGTATAAAAAGGACCTTACAGCGAAAGCGGCAATGGCGGGCATGATCAGCGGTGCGGTAACCGTATTGTTCTGGATTTATGCGCCCGTTTTAGCTGACGGTAAAACGTTAAGCAGCGTTATTTATGAAATTATTCCAGGGTTTGCGGTAAGTACGCTAACGCTTTATGTGGTAAGTCGCTTTAGCGAAAACCCATCGTCAAACGTACAAGCAACATTCGCGCAAGCCAGTGAAGAATTAGCAAATCAACAATCTTAAGGTTAAAAAGTTTATTATGAGTCATCCAAATTGGAAACGCGTAGTCATCAAAGTGGGTAGTGCATTGATATCGCCCAACCAACAAGGTTGTAGCAGTCATTACCTTTTGAGCATTGCGCAATTTATCGTGCGATGCAGAGCCAACGGTACACAAGTTGTACTCGTGTCTTCTGGTTCTGTCGCAGCGGGTGCGCACCTGTTTCCAGAGCAAGAAAAGTCAGATATTGCAGTTAAAAAAGCAATGGCAGCAGCGGGTCAAACCGAAATGATTGCCACATGGGACAGACTGTTTGATTTTCCGTCTGCTCAGATGCTTCTAACGCATGCTGATTTACGAGACAGAGAGCGTTACGTAAGTATCCGTGAAACGATATTTAGTTTATTGGACAACAATATTCTACCTATCGTGAACGAAAACGACACCGTTACCACTGACAAATTGAAAGTGGGTGATAACGATAATTTATCGGCCATGGTGGCGTCGGCAGCTGAAGCAGATGCACTTATCATCTGTTCAGACATTGATGGGTTGTACGATAAGAACCCGCATGAACACGACGACGCACAATTGCTTAAATCAGTTAATACCATTGATCAAAGCATTTATGACATGGCTGGCGGTGCGGTAAAAGGCGGTGTAGGCACCGGTGGTATGCGCACTAAAATTGAAGCGGCCGAAAAAGCCGTTTCGCATGGTATAGATACATATATTATTAACGGCTTTACTGAACTGTCGTTTAATATGCTGCTAGCAGGTGAAAACCCAGGCACGCATTTCAAACCTCACGCCACGCCAATGCAAGAGAATGTGCATTGGATGCGCCATACGTCAAACGCGCAGGGTGAGGTGATAGTAGAAGGGGACTTTGACGCCTCTTTAGCTGGCGACGCAGAGCAACTGACAAGTAGTGAAATTATTGACGTGAAAGGTGAGTTCTCGGTAGGCGACACCATTCTAGTACGTAAAGAAGACGGTACTAAACTGGTAAAAGCCAAGTCGAATTACAGTAGCTGTTTATTGAATTTCATTGCGAATCAGGAAAACGAAGAATTCGCCCATGAGTTTGAGGAAAAGACTGGGCCAATTATTTCTGATCAGCACATAGCAAATCTGGAGAAAGAATGAGCATTATTACAGAGTTAGCACAACAGGCAAAAAAAGCTGCACGTACACTGGCTATTTTAAGCGAAAGCCAGAAAAACGCGGTGTTAACTGATATGGCCGCGGCAATTCGTGCAAATAAAAGCAAAATTATTGAAGTAAACGAAAAGGAAGTAGCGCGCGCTAAAGAAAATAACTTAGACGCAGCAATGGTTGACCGCTTAATCCTAAACGATGAACGCATTGAATCAATGGCTGAAGGCATCGAAGTTATTGTTGAATTAGACGATCCAGTAGGTAAAGAGCGCGTTATCGGTACACGTCCAAACGGTATTGAGATTAAGAAAATGCGTATACCGTTAGGCGTTGTTTGTATGATTTATGAAGCACGACCTAATGTTACTGCCGACGCTGGCGCGCTGTGCTTCAAATCGGGTAACGCTGTGATTTTACGTGGTGGTAAAGAAGCATTGGATACCAGCTTAGCGATTGCTGAGCTTATGCAAGATGTTCTGGAGAAACACAACTTGCCGAAAGCACTGGTTACGGTAGTGCCTAATCCAGACCGCGCGCTTATGCAAGAGCTAATGGAGCAGCGTGATTACATTGACGTAATTATTCCTCGTGGTGGTGAAGGTCTTATCAACTATGTTACCGATAATGCAAAGGTACCGGTAATCCAGCACTTTAAAGGTGTGTGCCACCTTTATGTAGATAAAGATGCTGATTTAGACAAAGCCATGGCCATTCTTCTAAACGGTAAAACACAGCGTACTGGCGTGTGTAATGCGTTGGAAGGTCTGGTTGTACACCAAGCCGTTGCTGGTGATTTCTTACCCAAAGTGGCCGATGCCTTTAAAGAAAAAGGCGTTAAAGTTCACGTTAATGAAAAAGGTAGCCAGTACTTTGATGGCGCAGACGTGATTGCAGAAGACGCATACGGTGAAGAGTACCTAGGTTTAGAAATCGCTATTCGTGTAGTTGACGATTTCGACGCTGCGGTTGACCACATTGCGCAGTTTGGTAGTAACCACACTGAAGTAATTTGTACGGAAGATGCTGAAAAAGGCAAGTTATTCCAACGCGCAGTAGATGCAAGTGTGGTAATGGTTAACGCCTCTTCGCGCTTCTCTGACGGCAGCCAGTTAGGTTTAGGTGCAGAAATTGGTATTGCAACGACTAAGCTACATGCATACGGCCCAATGGGACTAGAGTCGTTGACCTCTGAGAAATATCTAGTGAACGGTGAAGGCCAAATTCGCGACTAACTAATGTTGTTATAACTGGTCGGCATTGTGCCACGAGTTTACATGCTTCATAATGAAAAGCGCTGACATTCGTCGGCGCTTTTTTATTTTTATTCAAAGATTTACCCTCGCAGCACAGATGGAGCATACATGGAGATTGTGATAGACCCTAAGCAGTTATGGAACCAGCTTATTGCCTTTGCCAGTGAGTATAAACTGCTGACATCACTACTACTTTTAATTGTATTGCACTTCATCAAAAAAGGTATGTTGCTGCTCATCAGGCGTATTAGCTCGCAGCGCGGTGAAGACAGAAGAAACCAGATTAATATTTTAGAGCAATTAGGTAACGCCTTTATCATCATTGTATTAATGATGGTGTGGAGCTCTGAAATACAAACGCTCGCGATATCCATTGCCGCATTCATGGTTGCCATAGTGCTGGCTACCCGTGAATTTATTCAATGCTTTATGGGCTTTATTTACTACCTAGGCGCAAGGCCGTTCAGGGTAGGGGACTGGATCCAAATGAACAACATCATTGGTGAAGTGGTAGAAATGGACTGGGCAAAGACAGCGCTTTTAGAAGTTGACCCAGAAAGCTTTAACTACACGGGTAAACACGTTTATGTACCTAACAGCCAGCTAGTTACCCAAACCGTGCGTAACCTTAACTTTATGCGCCGCTACCGTTTACACTCTTTTGAAATTGTTAACGAGCCTACCGTAAACGCTTACAGCTTGTTACCCGCTTTTCATGCCCGTGCACAAGCGCACTGTGAATACTTTCGCGATGTAGCAGAGCGTTACAAAGGCTTAATTGAACGCCATTTAGAACAAGAATTTATTCGTATAGACCCAGAGGTTGAGATTAAGACCAATGAGCTTGCAAAAGTGGTGGTGAAGGTTAGCCTTTTCTGCCCGACTGCGGAAGCCCATGAGCTAGAGCACAAAATGTGCTCCGATTGGTTAAGCTTGTGGTTTAGAGCGCAAAAAGAAGAACAGACAATGCTAATGCAGCAGCAAAGCGAGCATAACAACGCCAACCTTCAAGCGTCGGCTACAACAGAACGGCAAACAACAACGAGCACTGGGCTGTAAATTTCTATCAACGAGCGATCTGTTTCTTAAATTACTGGTCGCTCATTGCTATTCATTACACTTCATCCGTCACACTTCATTCGTTACATTTCCATTCCCGCTGGTGGGAAAAATGCCCTTCTAAAAATGCCATCTGGTCAGCCAGTATGCGTCTGTTCATTAAATAAAAACGCTCGTAAACATTGGGCCTAAAGGGCACAGCGAGCAAAGGCATATTCGCTTCTTCGGGTGTTTTCGCTGCTTTAGCATGATTACATCGCTGACAAGCCGTGGCTACGTTCGTCCAACTATCTTTTCCGCCGCGAGAGCGGGGAATGATGTGGTCTCGCGTAAGTTGTTTAGGCGTAAACTTGTTGCCGCAATACATGCACAAATAGCTGTCGCGTCTAAATAAATAGCGGTTTGTAAGGGCAACTTTGCCAGATAAATCTGTCACCTTGCCGTCGCAAGCGATAATGCTTGATAGGGTAAGTTCGCTTTGCAGCCCTTCGTGATTCCAGCCTCCTTTGAGTGTTATGGCATCACTGCCTAGCTCGAATAGCACCTTATCTTGACTGTAAAGCTTTGCGGCTTGTTTAACATCTATCCACTCTTGTGGCATGCCTGCTTTATTAAGTCGAAGTACCAACATGGTTATCTCCTTTAGCACACTAATATTAGACGTTCTTGATGTGAAGAATTCTTATTGCCCGTTTATGGTTCAAAGTACTGTTTACGGGTTGTTTATTTGTTCGCTTTTTGTTCTAGCATACGCTGTTTTGTGTCAGTATGATGAAAATATAGTCAATAATTGAAATTTCACAGATATTTCATATAGTCATGGTGCTATAGGTGATAGCGATTTAGCGCAGATTCACAAAATAAATTCCACGCGGGGCTGTATTTGGCAATGGCATTACAGCTACTTCAAAGCTATACTATGCGCCGCGTTTAAAAGCGATAAAATAAAGATTGAAATTAAAGGACAAATAGTGACTCCTATTACTAAATCATTTCAGTATGGACAGCATACTGTAACTCTAGAGACGGGTGTAATTGCTCGTCAGGCAACAGCTGCGGTTCTTGCGAGCATGGACGACACGTCTGTACTGGTAACAGTAGTTGGTAAAAAAGAAGCCAAAGCAGATCAAGACTTCTTCCCACTTACTGTTAACTACCAAGAAAAAGCGTACGCTGCGGGTAAAATCCCAGGTGGTTTCTTCAAGCGTGAAGGTCGTCCATCTGAAGGTGAGACACTGATTGCACGTCTTATCGACCGTCCAATCCGCCCATTATTCCCAGAAGGTTTCAAAAACGAAGTACAAGTTGTTGTTACTGTAATGTCTGCTAACCCAGATATCCCTACAGACATCATCTCTATGATTGGTACTTCAGCAGCCCTTGCTATCTCTGGTATTCCTTTCAACGGCCCAATTGGTGCGGCTCGTGTTGGTTTTAGCAACGGTGAATACATTCTAAATACACGCGCAGAAGAGCAAGCTGAAAGCGAGCTTGACCTTGTTGTTGCGGGTACTGAAGGCGCAGTACTTATGGTTGAATCAGAAGCGAACGTGCTTTCTGAAGACACCATGCTAGGTGCGGTTATGTTCGGTCACGAGCAAATGCAAACTGTAGTTAACGCAGTTAACGAATTTGCTGCTGAAGTTGGCACTGAGAAGTGGGACTGGGCACCAGAAGAAGAAAACACTGCGCTTAAAGACAAAGTTAAAGCACTAGCTGAAGCAGAAATGACTGCGGCTTACCAGATTTCTGACAAGTTAGAGCGTAAAGACGCGGTAACTGCAGCAACTGAAAAAGCGCTTGCAGCCATTATTGCTGAAGACGAAACGCAAGATCAGAAAGAAGTACTAGACCTTCTTCACGAACTTGAGTCTGACGTTGTACGTTCACGCATTCTATCTGGCGCGCCGCGTATCGATGGTCGTGACCCAGCAATGATCCGTGCACTAGACGTAGCGACAGGTATTCTTCCTCGTACTCACGGTTCTGCACTATTTACTCGTGGTGAAACTCAGGCACTTGTAGCTGCTACGCTTGGTACAGAGCGTGACGCACAGATGATTGACGAGCTTCAAGGTAAGCGCGACAGCCGTTTCATGCTTCACTACAACTTCCCTCCATACTGTGTTGGTGAAACCGGTATGATTGGTTCGCCTAAGCGTCGTGAAATTGGTCACGGTCGTCTAGCGAAGCGTGGTATTCAAGCAGTAATGCCAAGTGAAGAAGAATTCCCGTACGTAGTACGTGTGGTTTCTGAAATCACAGAATCAAACGGTTCATCTTCAATGGCGTCGGTATGTGGTACTTCACTAGCGCTTATGGATGCAGGTGTTCCAATTAAAGCGTCTGTTGCGGGTATCGCAATGGGCCTAGTTAAGAGTGACGACAACTTTGTTGTACTTTCAGACATCCTTGGTGACGAAGATCACCTTGGCGACATGGACTTTAAAGTAGCGGGTACTACCGAAGGTATTACTGCACTTCAAATGGACATTAAGATTGAAGGTATCACTAAAGAAATCATGCAAATTGCGCTTAAACAAGCAAAAGAAGCACGTTTGCACATTCTTAAAGTAATGGACGAAGCGATTGGCGGTCACCGTGAAGAGCTAAGTGAATTTGCTCCACGCATTTACACAATGAAGATTGACCAAGACAAGATTCGTGACGTTATCGGTAAAGGCGGCGCAATGATCCGTCAAATTACTGAAGAGTCTGACACTAACATCGAGATTGAAGACGACGGTACTATCAAAATCTTCGCGACAGAGCGTGCGAAAGCAGACATCGCTATTAGCAAGATTGAGCAAGTAACGGCTGAAATTGAAGTTGGTAAGACTTACAACGGTAAGATTACACGTATTGTAGACTTCGGTGCGTTTGTAGAAGTACTTCCAGGTAAAGAAGGACTTGTTCACATTTCACAAATTGCTCACGAGCGTGTGAACAAAGTAACTGACTACCTAGAAGAAGGCCAAATGGTTGACGTTAAGGTTATGGAAATCGATCGCCAAAACCGTGTACGCCTAAGCATTAAAGAGCTTCTAGAAAAGCCTGCGCCTAAGTCTGACGACGCAGAGTAATGCCGATTAGGTTTTAAACCTAGTTAGCTGTATATAAGTAAAAAGGGAGCTTGGCTCCCTTTTTTCGTTTTAGGTTTTAAAGGCAATAACGGGTTGGGTTTTACTTGTTAACCCGCACGTTTAATCCTTACATTTAGACCATAACGAAAAACGCTTTTTAGAGGTAATAGATAATGGATAAGCAAACGCAAACCGAAGTAGAAGCAGCGGTATTCCGCCGCTTAGTAGAACACCTAGACGCGAACAAAGACGTTCAGAACATTGACCTGATGATTTTGGCCGATTTCTGCCGTAACTGCTTGGCAAAGTGGTATTCAGCGGCTGCAAGCGAGCAGGGCGCTGATATCGACTATGAAGCCGCACGTGAAGTGATATACAAAATGCCGTACTCAGAATGGAAAGAAAAGCACCAGCTTCCTGCTACTGATGAGCAGTTGGAGAAGTTGGCTGCTAGGCAGGGGAAGTAGTTTTCGGATAGGACGAATTTTGTTTTTGTTTTGAAGCCAGCTTATGCTGGCTTTTTTGTGTTTGGCTTGCGTGAAATACACCAAAATCATCTACATGTCGATTTGGTTATTTTAATAAATGAGCGAAAAATGACATTACGGTTTTTTCTTTATTTTTTGTTGGTTGTGGGGTATTGTAGTTATAAATACAAGGACAGGTTCCCGAAAGTTGTGTGGATTAGCATGACGGTTTTGGGATGGGTAAGCTGTTAGGTGTCAGGGATGAAAACGTTACTACTGTCATTTATTGTCATCGTATTAGTTGGTTGCACATCAGTTGGTAAACCTACTATCCACCTCCACTCCAACGGAGTAAGCGAAGCAAAACTTACCAACCTAAAAATAAAATTGGAAAAAGTGGATATACCGTAGTAAGTAGCAATCAAGACTTCTCTCATTTCTTATTCACGCCACTCATAGTTGTTCCAACAAAACCACGATTCAATACACCAGAGCTTCAGCAACAAATAACCAACATTTTAGGCTCCATCCCAATTGTAAAACGTGAAAACTCTAAAAATCATAAGTATTCGGGCTTCCATATTGGCTTGTATCTTCGAGGGGACAATGCCACCTAACAAAAATTAAGTCACTCACTGCGTTCGCTGGCACGCATACATGCGGGGCGGCTTCGCCATGATGCCCCACATGCCTGCGCCCCTCACTTAAAAGTTAGGTGTAATGATGAAAATACTTACTGTTGTCGTAACTAAACAAGACAGTCACTTTTGCATTGCCTCTCCGTTGAAAGTACTCCCATAAAAGTGAACATTCGCATTAATTCTAATGTCATATTATTTAAGCTTTTCCTTATATGGTTGAGGCTACGACAAAATAGAGAGTATGTACCATAGTAAAATTTTAAACATCACAGCTAGCCAACATACTGTTCAAGTCTCGTGATACTCATACCTTGTATGCGCTTTTTTGTACCAAGATTGCTTTTTCACTTTTCTTTTTGAAAAGTTTTTTCATTTGCACTTCCAGCTATTTACATGTTAATTCTATGTTAGTTAACGATAAATAATGAAGGAATATTTAATGAAAATGCTATGCAAAGCAAAATCGTTACTTGCTTGTATTTTATTCACGGCTCATTCCATGAGCTTATTTGCTAACGAAGACATCGAGCCCATTGTTGAGTGGGAGAAAAAGCAAAATGCTGAACAAAGGCTGGAAGTTTTCGGCAACGACTTTTTGGGCGACTCAATTGACCCACACACAGGTACATTAGCCTTTTGATATTAGCTTGCCGGGAAACTCATCTCTGAGCGTTTCACTCATACGAAGCCGAACGAGTGGTTTTCACTATAAAGATGGAACAGATGTCGAGTTTGGTGATTGGACACTTTCTGTACCTCGCCTTTCCGTAACCTCACTAACCATTAGAGCTTGGCAAGGGAATCGCTGTAGTCTTTCTACCGCCACGTTGCTCGGTAACTACAGCAATGGCAAAACCTTTTTATCATCCAGAGACTTCTCAAACGGTATACAGCTTGAAGTTCCGGGACAAAGTAGCCAACAATTGCTTGACCCGACATTCCGCATCAAATTCAGGAATAAA
>NZ_CACSIH010000116.1:0-266 GCF_902705805.1 Alteromonas alvinellae
CGACTATGGAGCTGTACCATTTGAGTGCAGTTTTCCACTGTCGCATAGTGAATCTTATTCGGCAAGCAACAGCTCTCAGACCGAGATAGTGGAATGACAGCACGCTTCTGGTGTCGGTATTAGCTTGGAAGCGCCGATGTTTATTCGAAGAGACGACTACCATACCCAATAAGATAGCAACCAGTGACGCTAACGTCGTCAGCAATACCAGGATTGTTAGACGCTGCTTTTTCACGCTTTTATTTTGCTCATAGCCAAGCCCGAAC
>NZ_CACSIH010000117.1:0-2491 GCF_902705805.1 Alteromonas alvinellae
CTGAGGCGACAACTATCCTGACACAGGGGGTAAATGAAGTGGCTGACTCAATTCTCATTGAGCTAGCACTAGCTGTCGGATATACAATTCTTGCATTAGGCCTAATGAAATTAGGACAGAAAAAATAGCTAGCAGTTGAGATTATTAATACCAGCCAGTTTTGGTAATTTCTACTAATAGTCTCAATTTGTGCTTTGCTGACGGGACTTCGATAACCATCGCGGTCATAAATCCTTCGTCCGATATTTTACTTGCTAGCCGGGCGTAGAACGGCCCTTAATAGTATTAACCAACAGCTTTCTTATCCATAGAGTCAGTGGATCATTTGATAATCGATGATGCCATGTGCTGATAACATCAAATCCTGGCGGCGTTTCATTTAACTCGATAACGCGTAACTTTCTGTTAGGTATAAGCGCACTTGGTACGAAACCACACAAGTCGGTGCTGTGTATTGTTTCAATAGCTGCAGAGAAAGTGGGAAAAGACATAAAAACTTCTCTAGGATGGCCTTTCGCTTCAAACCAATGATGAATAGCCCCACTGAAATCGCCTCGAGAGGGCGAAACCACAACCTGAGGTATTTTTGATATTTGAGCCACCGTCATTTCATTTTTGCTTAGCTTACTTTGCGATGACACAACACATTTATAGCGTTCGCGATAGAGCGTTTCACTCGGGTATGTCGAAGGTGCTAACGACGGATTTGTGATAGCCAGATCTACTTCACCGTTTTTAAGGTCATTCGCCAAGCTATCTAGTTCTAACTTTTTTATCGCTATTTTTAACTTCGGCGCAAGTTGTCGAATGTCGGCAAGTGCACTCGGCAGCAGTGACACTTGCTCGAAGTCAGTGCATGCCAAAGTGAAAGTCGTCGATGTCGTTGAAGGTGAGAAAGTTTCCGGTGTTAAAAGCGAATCAAAAGCTTCCAGCGTCGACGTTACCTTGGGCTGTAGAGCGACGGCGAGTGCGGTAGGCTGTACACCATTTCCGCTTCGAATAAACAGCCTGTCGTTAAACACATTGCGCATTTTTTTCAAATGCTCACTCACCGCCTGCTGAGAGATGCCTAACTGCTCTGCCACTCTCGACAAGTTTCTCATTTTTATAAGCGCAACAAACGTGCGCAACTGTTTAATGTCTAGCTGACTTACCAATTTTATTTGTATCACATACATTTTTCACTTGATTTAATTGTACTAGATAAAGGCGTAGGATCAAATCACAAGCTAAAGAACAGGATATGATTATGTTTTCAGTAAACTACGTTTCACCCGACGCCCCTTTGGTTTACGACCAAACGTATAAGGGCCCTGGCGCTTCAGAACTTACATCGTCAGTAGATAAACGAACTATTAGTGTTAGTGATATGCGCGCTGAAAAAAGCACGTTTGCACTGGAAACAAATGGCTTCGAAGTTGTGTCGTTTTCACCCGACTTTGAAGCTTTTGAAGATGACGAGGCAATACAAAAGCAACTATATCCATATGTAATCGATATGTTGAAGCGCAGAATGAACAGTGATGACGTGATCATTTTTGATCATACTTATCGCTCGACTACCCGTGCGGATAAGTCTATTCACAATAGAGCCCCGGTAAGAACAGTACACAACGACTACACTGATGTATCAGCGAATCACCGCATGATGGAAGAGACAAAAGGGCAAGAGCATTTAAGAAACCGCGATTATACCTTGGTGAACCTGTGGCTTCCTGTAAGAAATAAAGTGGAGTCATCTCCGCTAGCCATGGTTGATATATCTACCGTGCACCCAACTGATTTTCAGCGACTCAAACTTATCTATCCCGATCGTATCGGTGAACTTGCTGCCATCACTTATAACCCTAATCACAAATGGTTTTATCAGTCGGAAATGACGCCGGGTGAAGGGCTATTGTTCAAAGTGTATGACTCTACATTTGAACAAGGAATGTTTGGGGTACCACACTCAGCGGTGGATGTTTTAAACGATGAAGCTAAAAAACCGCGTACAAGCCTAGAAATACGCGCAATCGTGTTTGGTGGTGAAAGCAATGAATAACATTTTAATATCTCGAAACCCGCTTGATGAACAGGAAGTGGGAAGCGTAAAGGTCGCAAGTAATGACGATGTAGTTACTGTTGTAAACAACGCTAAACAAGCTCAAATTGCATGGGGCAAGCTAACATCAGAGCAGCGAGCACAACTAATTATTGAAGCATTCTCGCGCCTAAACCGTGTTCAAGAGCAGTTAGTAAACCTTATTTCTAAAGAAATGGGTAAAGATCATCGTCGAGCTACCTATGAGGTGATGGGGGTCATACAAAGTGCGTCTTATCTTTGCCGAGAGATCATGCAAGCTATTGCACCAGTAAAGAAGCCAAGCGGCACAAAAATCTACTACCGTCCACTGGGAGTGGTGGGCGTGATTTCGCCGTGGAACTACCCTTTGGCTATGGCAAATAATTTACTTCTACCAGCAGGGCAAAATCATACTTGAATGAAATT
>NZ_CACSIH010000118.1:0-6930 GCF_902705805.1 Alteromonas alvinellae
GCAGTTACACAGAATCTGTTACAGGCTCTTGATGTATTCTAGTTCAAACTACCTTTTGTGAAGGTGGCACCTTTCTACCGCCTCTTCCACCGTCCAATAGATGATTCCGTCGCTTCATCTTCAAAATTCTACCTGTCGTCGATATTGAGGATTTATTACAACTTTAGTATTGTGCGAGCGAATCTTTTTGTGATTTACTCAGCCTTCAGCACCACGTGCTTTTCATCTCTAATAATAAGTCTGTTCAGACAATCTGGCGTTTAGCAGTACCCCAACAATAGATAGAAGATATTGTATTTCAAAGCGTTTTTCATTCACGAAATACAAAACTACACACTTCGAAAAGTAAAATTTAAAAGAATTCAGGAACAACACAATGCAACAGGCAAAATTTAACGCTTCTGCTTTCAAGCTTTCCCTCATTGCTTCTGTAATTGCAGGAATGGCTTTTTCTTCTTCGTCAGTGCTTGCACAGGAGCAAGCCTCTGTTGATGAGCAAGATGTTGAGCAAATCCAAATTGTAGGTTCACGTCGCGTTGGTCGCACCATCAATGACTCCCCTGTACCTATCGATATTATCGATGCTTCATCTATAGAAGCAACGGGCCTCACTGAAACCAACATGATCTTAAACCAGTTACTGCCCAGCTTTAACTTCCCTCAGCCATCTATTACCGATGGCACCGACCACGTGCGACCAGCGCAGCTGCGTGGTTTAGCACCAGATCACACGCTGGTATTAGTTAATGGTAAGCGTCGTCATACCTCCGCGCTTCTTAATTTAAATGGTTCAGTGGGGCGTGGCTCATCAGCGGTAGATTTAAACGCTATCCCGGCTAATGCGATTAAGCGTATTGAGGTGTTGCGTGACGGTGCTGCGGCTCAGTACGGCTCAGACGCCATTGCCGGTGTTATCAACATTGTTTTGAAAGATGCTGCCGAAGGCGGTGAAGTGTCGGCAACGTATGGTGCTAACGTTACAACAATGGATGGTGTGCCTAACCTTGAAGGGGTAAGTGTTGGCGCTGACGGTAATTTAGCATTCGCTGAAGGAAGCGACAGAGACGTAACCGATGGACAAACCTTTACCCTTCGCGGAAACGTAGGCTTCGAATGGGGAGACGACGGCTTTGTTAACGTATCAGGTGAATACCGTGACCGTGGACAGGCGAACCGTTCGGACTACGACCAGCGAGAAAACTATGCCCGCGATGCAGAGGGTAATCTAGACCCGCGCGAACTTACAGTTAATCGCTACAACCACGTTTACGGTAACGGTGAGGTGGAAGATTACGCCTTGTTCATAAACGCGGGCAAAGCCCTTACTGATAGCGTTGAGTTTTATACTACCGCAGGCTACAGCACCCGTGATTCGGTAGGCGGAGGCTTTTACCGTCGTGCTCAAGATTCACGAAACGTAGTTGAAATTTATCCAGACGGATTCCTACCTTCTATTCAAACTGACATAACCGATATGTCGCTGCTTGCTGGTATTAAGGGTTATGGCGATGTGTGGAATTACGACTTGTCCGTAACACATGGCGGTAATGAACTTGAATATGGTGTTATCAACACCCTAAACACGTCTTTAGGTCCAACGAGTCAAACTGAGTTTGATGCAGGTACGCTAGAATACAACACCACTATAGTGAATGCAGACGCGTCACGATTGGTTGATACGGGTTTGTTCTACAGTGAAATGAACTTCGCAATGGGTGCAGAATACCGTCACGAAAGCTACGAAATTACTGCAGGTGAAGAAAACTCCTATATTCAAGGTACCTTTGGACCTGGCGGCGTGGTGACAGACCCGGTAGACGGCCCGTTTGGTGCTGCTGGTTCCCAAGTATTCCCTGGCTTTACACCAGAATCTGCAGGTGAAAACAGCCGTCATAACTATAGCTTCTACGTGGATGTAGAGGCTGACGTGGTTGAGAATTGGAATGTTGCAGTGGCAGGGCGCTATGAAGATTATTCTGACTTCGGCAGCACGTTTAATTGGAAAATGTCTCACCGTGTAACTCTGAGTGATGCATTTGCACTTCGTGCGTCGGTATCAACCGGCTTTAGAGCGCCGTCTCTTCAGCAGCAATTCTTCACCTCTATCGCAACCGTATTTGTTGATGGCGAGCCAACTGAAACGGGGACTTTCGCACCATCTAGTGATGTTGCGCAAGCGCTTGGTAGCCCGGGTCTAGACGCAGAAGAGTCGAATAACTACAGTGCTGGTTTTACTTACTCGCCCACAGCCGACTTTAACTTAACGGTAGACTTCTACCGCATAGACATCGACGATCGAATTGTGTTGTCTAACAACCTTTCGGGTGATGCGATTGAAGCCTTGCTAGAAGGCACTGGAGCAAACCGTGCACGCTTCTTCTTAAACGCAATCAATTCGCGTACAGAAGGTGTGGACATTGTATCTACTTACACTTTGAATACATCTGACTATGGTGCGTTTAACTTTAATGCCGGAATGAACTTCAATGACAACGAAGTAACAGACATTTTAGATGCGCCTGACGTGCTGCAAAACGCTGGTTTCGACCAAGACAATCTGTTCAGTGATGTTGAGCTTCGTCGCTTTGAAACCAGTTCACCTGATAGCAAATTGAATCTTGGCGTCACGTGGAATTATGACCGCTACACAACAACCTTACGCACTACTCGTTATGGTGAAGTGGAAGACCCATCGTCAGTTGAAGCACGCAATGAAATCATTCCATCAGAGTGGATCACAGACCTAGACGTTCGCATTGCGTTAACAGAAGGACTTACCGTTTCTGTTGGTGCTAACAATTTGTTTGATGTGTACCCAGAAACAACCCGTGAACTTGTGGATGATGTAACCACGTTCTCGCGCCTGTTCCCGTATTCAGGCTTCTCGCCTTACGGTTTCACTGGACGTTTTGTTTATGGAAAAGTTTCGTATAGCTTCTAAATAGCATCGGTTCTTGAGTGCTGAAAGCCAGTTGATTAATAATCAACTGGCTTTTTGTACCTGTTACTTATTCATTTTTCTCAAAGCTAACCGCACAGCGATGTTCGTTTAAAAGCGCAAAGTCTTCTTTGGGAATAAAGGCGTCGTAATCACGTTGCAGCTTAACTTGTGCTTCCTTGCGAATTTTAATGCGGCGTATAGCCGTTACGAAATTGCGCATTTCATGGTGAGTAGATAACTCTAGCTCAGGTACTGAAACAGGTGTACCGCTATCATCTTTGGCAACCATGGTAAAAAAGCTGTTGTTGGTATGCTTGACCTCATTGGTTTTGATATTTTCCGTAGTGACTTTAATCCCTACTACCAAGGATGTGTTTCCGACATAATGAACGGTAGCATCGAGGTGAAGTAAGTCACCCACTTCAACGGGCTGTAAAAACTCAACGCCATCCACAGTTACCGTAACACAGTAGGCACCTGCGTGTTTACTTGCACATGCGTAGGCAACTTTATCCATTAAAGATAAGATAACGCCACCATGCACCTTACCGCCAAAGTTAGCAAAAGAAGGCACCATTAATTCAGTCAGTCTTGTTCTAGAAAAAGCGACACTACGTGCAGTCATAAACAACCTTTAATTTTTAGCTCTTGAAAAGCGCCGGGTAAGCGTTCATATCAGTATTAAATTACCCTACCACAAATTTTAAGGAATGGTTTTGTCACAAACGCACTTTTATCAGCCAAAAGAAGGTCATGGCTTGGCTCACGACCCGTTTAACGCGATCATTGCGCCACGTCCTATTGGCTGGATTTCTACAAAATCAAAAGCGGGCGTATTAAATCTGGCCCCTTACAGCTTTTTCAATGCGTTGAACTATACTCCACCAATTATCGGCTTTTCAGTAGTAGGCAGTAAGAAAGATTCACTGGTAAACGTACAGGAAACGGGTGAGTTTTGCTGGAATCTTGTATCAGAAGATTTGATTGATGCAATGAACACGACAAGTAAACCTCTGGCACCTGAAGAAAGTGAATTTGACCATGCAGGGCTTAAAACTGTAGAAAGTGAAGTGGTAAGCGTTCCCCGCGTAAAAGCGAGTAAGGTAAGCATGGAGTGTCAGCTTACCGATGTGGTACAGCTAAAGTCAGCCTCAGGTGATGAAGTAAATAGCTGGTTTATTATGGGTGAAGTAGTGGGTGTACACATTGATAAGTCACTCATAGAAAACGGCGTTTACAGCACGCTGAAAAGTGCGCCAGTTACCCGTGGTGGCGGACGAGGCGATTATTACACTATTTCCCGAGAAAACTTTTTCGAAATGCTAAGACCAGAGTAACGGTCTTTAATAAAATAGTGACAACGCGTTAATATTAATCGGTGACCTAAATGCTTAATATGAATTTTGATGAACGCTTAGCGATTAATACGCAAATGCAAGAATGGCAGGCGTCACCGTCTTCTACGGTATGGCGGAAGCCTTTAGAGCGTGAAGCAAAAGAGTTTGGTCATACAACAAGCGTCGTGAAGTACGAAGCTGGCGCGAGTTTTAAGCAGCATAGTCATCCTTATGGTGAAGAAATATTGGTGCTTGAGGGTGTGTTTTCCGATGAACACGGTGACTACCCTGCGGGCACTTACTTGCGTAACCCGCCAGGCAGTAAACATAGCCCTTTTAGTAAAGAAGGCTGTGTTATTTTAGTGAAGCTGAACCAGTTTGATAAGCGCGACTTGAGTGAAGTACGGGTAAATACAAATAAAGAACAATGGCTGCAAGGGCAGGGCGGTTTACAAGTGATGCCGCTCCACAACTTTGAGCATGAACATGTGGCGCTAGTTAAGTGGCCAGTTGGTGAGGTATTTAAACCTCACAAGCACTTTGGTGGTGAAGAGATTTTCGTACTGTCGGGTACATTTAAAGACGAACATGGTGCATACCCAAAAGGCACATGGTTGCGCAATCCTCATATGAGTCAGCATCATCCTTACGTGGATGAGGAAACAATAATATGGGTGAAGACAGGGCATTTGCCAGTAGCGTTGTAGGCCGCCATTTCATTTGTTGCAGGTAAATCAAAACTAGTGTTTTACATGCGGTCAATTGCTACAAACGAAAAAGGCTAACCCGAGGTTAGCCTTTCTTTTGTTTAATCTCACTAGGTCAAAGTTAGCCTGGTAACATCTAACTCTAAAACACTCACCTAGTAAAAGCCGGACTTAATCCCAAATACCATCTTCTGACTTACCCTGTATTTCACAGTCGCCCGCTTTGTATTCCATGTTTGCGCCACTGTCTTTTTTCTTAAAGTAGTCTTTGCTGATAGACACAATGGTAGGAGTCATCCACACAATAGCGATGATGTTAATCACCGTCATTAGGCCTAACGCCATGTCGGCCATGGCCCATACCTGAGGTAGGGCTGCCTGTGCGCCCCAGTAAATCATGCCTAAATAACCAATAGTGTAAACTGCACGGCCTATTTTATTATCTAGCTTGAACATATGCAGATTACTCTCGCCATAGGCATAGTTTGCCACTACAGACGTGAATGCAAATAAGCTGATGGCGGCAGCCACAAAATCAGTACCGCCTTCGCCTAGGTGACTGCTCATCGCATCTTGGGTTAGGCGTATGCCTTCCATCTGATCAGAGCTTGAACCGCCAGCAAGTAAAATGATGAAGGCAGTAGACGTACATAGCACGAGTGTATCTAAGAAAACGCCAAGCATCTGAATGTAACCTTGTGATACGGGGTGATTAGGGTTTGGCACAGCACTCGCCGCAGCGTGCGGTACAGAGCCGCTGCCCGCTTCGTTTGAATACAGTCCGCGCTGAATACCATTTTTAATGGCCGCACCGAGTGCACCAGCGCCAGCTTCCTGCAAGCCAAATGCTGATTTAACGATATCGAGCAGCATGGCTGGCAGTTCGGAAATATTAATGAAGGTAATAGCCAATGCCACAAGCACGTAGCCTATTCCCATAAATGGCACCACAAACTCGGCAAAGCGTGCAATGCTTTTAAGGCCTCCCACGACGATTAAGGCTGCCAGTGCAATAATGGCTAGGCCCACATATTCTGTGGGGAAAGAATACGCATTGTTTAATGCATCGGTGATAGTATTAGCTTGAACGGCACTGAAAACAAAACCGTAGCCAAAGAACAAACACAGCGAGAAAGCAACGGCTAACCAGGTTTTATTCAAACCCTGCTTGATATAGTACGCAGGGCCGCCACGGAACTCGCCGTTTTCGTCACGTACTTTGTATAGCTGGCCTAACACACTTTCAGCAAAACCAGTGGCCATACCTAAAAGGGCAATCATCCACATCCAAAAAATAGCGCCAGCACCGCCTAGAGATATAGCAACCGCGACGCCAGCTAAGTTACCCGTGCCTACACGAGCCGATAAGCTGGTACACAAAGCTTGGAATGAACTTATCCCATCCTTAGTAGAAGTGTTACTGCCCTTTAGTAGGCTGAACATATGGCCGAAGTGCCTAAGCTGCACACCGCCAAGTTTAACGGTAAACCAGATACCACATGCAAGCAGCATAATGATAAGTACCTGACCGTCTCCCCAAAGAATATTGTTAACTAATGAAACGAATTCGTTTATCACGCACTTTCCTTCGTTATTGTTTTAATTATTGCTCGGCGTGTAGAAATGAACTGAACATGACAGGTGCGTTGTCAGAACAAACGCTTCGGCTTAAGCAAACTTGTATTTGCTAAACCTTGGAATAAGCCGAGCTATATCGATAAAAACCAATACTAGCACGACAATTAAATGATTGGACAATGAAAACGTACTGAAACTATGACGTTTTATGCTCGCATATAGCAAATTTATTCATTCATGGGGGAGAAGAACACATTTGCTGAACAAAACGAGAGTACAAACAAAAAAACCGCTCAAAAGAGCGGCTTTTTCAAGAATATGGCTGGGGGAACAGGACTCGAACCTATGAATGGCGGGATCAAAACCC
>NZ_CACSIH010000119.1:0-3638 GCF_902705805.1 Alteromonas alvinellae
ACATGCTAAATTCGTGGGGATCCCTCAGTACTAACTAATATTAATCAATATTATGAAGCGCTTTGTCTTGTGTGTGATTAGTGTCATTGTCTTAATGACGCTATCCGCTCGCGCTTTTGGCGCGCCGCAAGACAACACTTCATCACCCATAGTTCAATTAGACGGGCTTAAAACACGTATTCAAGAAAACGATCCGACTGTTCAAAGCGCCTTCTCGGAATTACACGCATTTTTTGCGGCCCACCCTAATGATTATGAACACGCACGCTTTTTGAATATAAAATCCTACTTTTATATTTTAAAACAAGACTATGTATTTGCGTACGAGGCGTTACTCGAAGCCCGTAAATACGCAACCTCAGCAAAAAATGTACTGAGCCTTGCTGAATCACATCGCTTAGAGGGGTTAATCCTCGATTTATCTGGCGAACATGCCAGCGCGCTAGAAGCCATGCACCAAGCGCTAGACCTTTTCAACAAAGCTGAAAGTGACAAAGTTCTTTTGGTATATAGCGCCATGGGTAACGTGTACATGTCGCTTAAAGACTATGAGTTAATGCTGACTTTTGCACATCAGTATTTATCTGCCGCACAACGCTTTAATAGCAAGGAAGGCGAAGGTACAGCTTATTTCTTTCAAGGATATGCCCAGCGAGCGCTTGGTCAGTATCAAGACGCAAAAGTGAGCCTGCTATTAGCTGAAAGTCAGCTTCGCGAAGCAAATTACCCTTTTATTGGCATTGTGCACAGCGCTATGGCAGAGCTTTATATTGCGCAAGGTAACTTAAGTGAAGCGCTGAAGAAATTAAACCAGGCTTCGGAAGCTGACCGGCAAGTTGGTTTTAAGTACAACGAAGGGTCACATCTTCTTCATTTAGTAGACATCTATAAACAACAAGGCGAACTGGAACTTGCAATTGCTGAACTAGAAGCTGGGCTGGAAAAAGAAATCATAAAAAATGACAAAGTGTTGATCTTAGATGTTCTCAATCAACTTATCTCACTTCACGAAACAAACGGAAACTTGGAAACTGCACTTAACTACTCGAAGCAATATAGACAGGCATTTAAACAGAGCTTTAATGAACAGCAATCAAGGCTAGTGGCCCTGCACCGAGTACGTTTAGCCATTTCAGAAAAAGAAGAAACGATAAAGCTGCTAGAAAAAGACAATCAGTTAAAAGAACAGCGTAACCTTATCCAAAAGAAAAAGAATACCCAGCAACTTTATTTTATAGGTTTTGTCATCCTTTCATTGGGCTTGATGGCTGGGTTATGGCTTCGAACTTGGAAACAGAGAAAGTCGCTCGATATCTTAACGCAAGATTTGCGCAAAGCCACTAAAGCAAAGTCCGATTTTCTAGCCCGTATGAGCCATGAAATTCGTACGCCGCTGAATGCCATTATTGGTCTTACTAAGCTTTCTCAACGGGCCGCTGAAGACAAAGAGCAGCAAACAAATTTGATACAAATTGAGGGCGCATCTCAAACGCTGCTAAGCATCATTAATGACATACTGGACTTCTCTAAAATTGAAGCTGGTAAGCTTGATATAGAGTCTACCCCATTTAATTTAGATACGCTCGTTAATCAAACCATCAGGTTGCACCTTGCCCGTGCGCAAGAAAAGCATATTGAGCTAATTCAACATATCTCCCGAGATGTGCCGCTGAACTTAATTGGTGATCCGTTGCGCATACAGCAAATACTGAATAACCTGCTGAGCAACGCCCTTAAGTTCACCGAAGATGGGCTTATCTCAGTAAGCGTTAGATGCAAACAGGCCGCTGACGATATTCAGCTTGAATTTGAAGTGAAGGACTCAGGAGTAGGCCTGACTACTGCACATCAAGCTCAACTGTTTCAGCCATTTAATCAGGGTGATGAGTCGATATCGCGACGCTACGGTGGTACAGGTTTAGGTTTAGCAATTTGCAAACAGTTAACGGCGTTAATGGGCGGTGAGATTTGGGTAGAGAGCCAGTTAGGAAAAGGGTCTATTTTCCACTTTACGGTGAAAGTACAGCAGGACGCATCTCAGCAGATTATATCCCCTTCTACACAGCTTTCTGCGCTGAAGGTACTTATAGCTGACGATATTGAAGCATCGCGAGATGCTATTTCAGAAGCCCTTTCTATGGCTAACATTCAAGCTGACATTGCCACAGGCGGAAAAGACGCCTTTGCTAAAATGCGTGCAGCTATAGCGACATCATCTCCTTATGACTTGCTTATTTTAGACTGGAACATGCCCGATATTGATGGCCTTGAAGTGGCTGCCATAATGAATCAAGAATTTTCAATTAAGCAGCCAAAAGTGGTTATGCTTTACGCATTTGAGTCGCCACGAATGCGCGAACAGGCCATTCAGCTTGGCATACGTCATTTCATCAAGAAACCGTTTAGTACCAGTGAATTGGTAGATACACTGCAGGAGTTGTGTCTTAACGTAAAAGCCAAAACAGTACTCAAAGACATACCAGCCGTACCCAATTTAAAAGGCACACGCATTCTTTTTGCAGAAGATAATGCGCTCAATCAAAAAGTAACACTTGGACTTTTAAACGACACTCAAGCCACTATTGAAGTTGCCAACAATGGTTTAGAAGCTATAAACAAACTGCGTGAAGACAGCGCGTTTGACGTAGTCCTGATGGATATCCAAATGCCAGTAATGGATGGATTAACTGCTGCCAAACACATCAGAGAAGAGCTGAAGTTAACTTTACCTATCATCGCCACAACCGCTCATGCCATGCAACAAGACATTGATAAAAGCTTAGCGGCTGGCATGGATGGTCATATCAATAAACCTGTCGACCCTAATCGCTTTTTTGATGTACTTGTTGAGGTATTGGATAAAAGGCAGTCTTCGGCTACCTCAGAAGTAACTAACGACAAGCTTATAGCGACTGGTTCACTTACGTTAATAGACAAATCAAAAGCCCTAGAAACCTTACTTGGTGATGAAACGCTTTATAACGACTTGCTTAACGATTTTGTGGCTTTAGAGGGTGAACTTAGCGCACTCAAACAAGCTATTGATAACCACAACTATCCTGCCATCGCAAGAATAGCGCATATCTTCACAACGGCGCTTCGATATATCGGCGCCTTTCCACTTGCAGAATTAGCAAGTTCGATAGAATTAGCCATAAAGCGCAACGAGCACGAAGCAGACGAAGAATTCGATGACAAGTTGGAAATGCTACAAAACGCCTTGGTTGAATTGAGTGCAAAGGTTGAGGGAATGAAGGGTTAAGCAGCGAAGCCTACAGGTTGGTATAAGCTTCACTGTTCACGAATGTGTCGAACGGCTACCTGTTACCCTTCACTAGCCTCTTGCGACGCATACTCATTTTTCATAAGCCATGCGTAAGCCGTGGTAAAGGCTGTTTCTTGGAACTGCTTTAACCCAGTTTCAGAGAACGGCACAGCTAATGGGTTTCTGCGTAGCGATTCTTTGATGTCTGTAGGGCTAAATACAATAACCTCTAACCCATCAATCAATTCGATAGCTGCTTCTAGTTTGAAGCCGATTGCACTTCCTGCAAATTTACCTTTGCTTTGACGCTGACGAATGATTACAGCATCAATTTTATAATCTTCGTAAGCGATCTTAAATCAGCACTTTACGC